>DASXMJ010000145.1 GCA_036495685.1 Candidatus Binataceae bacterium
AGGAAAGTCTGGCAGACGGAGCTTTTCTGGCCGTGCTCGATGGTGATGCGCCGATCGACCCGCCCTGGGAAGGGGAGGCGACGCGATTCATGCTGGACTTCCTGGAGAGCATCGAAGGGGAGCGGCCTAAATGGTGGGCCACTGCGAGTCAGCGGCTGCGGCAACCGATACTCGACCATCCAACCTTTGAAAGCGTGGGCACGGTGATTAGCAATCCAGTCTTAGTGGCGCAGAACATCACGGATTTCTTAAGGTGTGAGCACTCTCGGTCGACGTGGTCTGAGGACCATCTTGGCGAGAAAGCATCGCCGCAATTCGATGAAGGACTGAGAAAAGTTCTTACGCCCTTCGCAAGCGACGGCACTTTGACTTTCTCGGTGCAGACGCGAGTCGAATGGGGGAGAATCCGCTCACCTGGCGCTCAAAAGTAGTTGGACGGCAGCTTAGTGTTGCTTTTGTTGAATTGCGCCTGATGCGACGCGATTGCGCCAATAGGGACAGTTCTAAGGATGAAATAGTAAATCCTCATACCCTAAGATAAAGCTCAATAGCGCCGAGCTTGCGTAGGTGCCTTGGATTAAAGGTTTCGCGCGAACAACTCGGCGTGCTTGGCCACGAATTCGCTGATGGACGTGGGCGGACGTCCGGTGACCGCCTCCACGTCGCGAGTGCACCGATCGTACCGATTGGCTGCATGGAGACGGGCCATAGTAAGTAAGTGTTCGAAGACGTGCTCAGGTAACTTAAGATTTCGCAGGTCCGAGTCGCGCCACAGCTCCAGTGACACATCCACATATGTGATCTTGCGGCCGAGCGCGCTCGAATATTCTCGGGCGACACCTGTCATGTCCTGCGACTTCGGTCCCGTCAGCTCGTAGACTTTACCGACGTGCGCGGGAGAGTCGGCGAGAATTGTGGCAACAACTTCAGCCACATCGACTGCGGCCACGGGCGATGTTCGCCCGACACCGAATGGCAACCGGATCGAATCGTCCTTCGCTATCGACCGGGCGGCCAGGTTCATAAAGAAAGGATTTTCCAGAAACACCGTCGGGCGAACGTGCACGACTGGGAGTCGCGACCAATTCAACGCTTGTTCGGCTAGCCAGTGCAGGCGCTGCTGCCGAGAGTCCGTCATGTTGGTCAGGCTCATCTGCGATACGGTCATCTGTGAAATGTTGACGAACGCTTCAATGTCACCCTGCTCGCGTGCAACCGCGGCCGCGATGACTGTCGCCTCGAGGTAGGACGACGACACGCTCATACCAAAGTAGATACGCCGACAACCCTCCATCACTCGAGCAACATCACTAGGCGCCGTCAGGTCGCCAACAACGACCTCGGCACCGGTTTCGCGCAGTCCCACCGCACGCTCATCCTCTCGATGAACCAGCGCGCGGACCGGTAGGCCTCGCTTGCGCAGGCGCTCGACGACCTCACGTCCGATGCCGCCTACCCGGCCGGCCGCACCTGTGACTAGTATTGGGCTGTCGGTGGCCATGCGATCATTTCCTCCCGCGTTGATGTTGCTGGCGCCTCGACCATCCTGAATGTGTCCCTAACCGTTAGTAAAGGGTCGGGTAGGGCGCGATTCCAAGCGGCGCGACGTTTCCTGTAAGTGTGGACCACATAAGACGATCGTCGCGCGGGCATGGATCCCATGACCCCGGCACCTCGACCGTCTTATCCATGCGAGGCGGGCGAGAGCTCAACCCTGCTGGACTGTTTCCCGAGCTGCTCGGTTGGGAGTTCATTACATGAAACCGCGGAGTCTGCTTGTTCCTCGCATTCGACGGCAGTAGTCCGGGGGGATAGACATTTTCGGCGCCGATACGCCCGAGCCCGATTGTGCGCGGTGTGTCCGGACTCGATTCCATTTAGCCGAAGCGAGAAAATGGTGAACCAGAAACGATATTGGAGAGGACCATGAGCCAAACTCGGTTGCCCTCTGATTTCAATCCAGCTTCGTATCGGGTGGAGGACACCGTCCGCGATGGTGGGGCGATCGTGATCCGCGCAATCCGGCCCGACGACAAGGAACGCCTGCGTGAGCATGCTCGGGGCCTGAGCTCTGAGTCGGTGTATCATCGGTTCATGGCTTACAAACGCGAACTGAGCGATGAGGACCTGCGGCGTTTTACCGAGCTGGATTTCGACCAACATGTGGGGATAGTGGCGATTGTCAGCGAGGAGGGCCGCGAACACATTGTAGGTATCGGGCGTTACTTTCGCACTTCGAAGGAGCGCGGCGAAGCAGCCTTTTCCGTGATAGATAAACACCAGGGACGCGGCATCGGCACACTGCTCCTCGTCCATCTGAGCGGCATTGCGCGACGCAAGGGAATCAGGGAGTTCGAAGCCGACGTCCTCGGCGACAACGTTCACATGCTCGACGTGATTGCTGCGAGCGGGTTCAAGGTGCAAGCCACACATGAACACGGGGTAGTGCACCTCTTGATGCGCATCGACGATGCCCAGCGCGAATGAGCCAACCGGAGCGGCCGGCTCGAACAGCACGTCTGAACGATCCAGACCTTAGTGAGGTTGCTGCGGCGAGATGGTGGTGACGCGCAGTCCTTTGGAGGTCCAGCCCACGTCGAAGCCGACAACGTCACCTTCGTGCAGCAGATCGATTCCGGGCATCCGTCCGCCTATCTTTGCCCCCACCACGTGCACGAAGGGAAACACAAATTCGAACTCGCGGCCGCTGTGCGAACGCAGGGTACCGTGGCCGCGCGCGCGATCGAGTTTGAAGATCATGCCCTGGTAGAAATTGCCAGGAAATCGCTCGCTGTCGTATTCGTCGGCCACGCCTGATGAAGTAGCATCCGCACGCAGCGCGGAAAAGCCATCTCAGAAGGGTACCGCGGTCCGAAACAATATGAACCGTCCGAGCATCTCGCCGACCAACGCCGACATCACGGCTATGTAGAGCAGGCCGGTGGCCGCCATGGTTTGTGGGACCTTGAGCGTCTGCCAGGTCATCCAGGTGAGGGTCAGCGTGGCGACGGGCCCCAGAAGCGTACGCGAAAGCAGCAGCCCCGGATGAGAATCAACCAGGCCAAGCACAGCGGCACCAGCCGTCCCGCCGACAGCGGCCAGCACGACGAGGGCACCGCCCAGAGCGGCGAGGTCGGCGATGAGAGCGGCAGCCAGTACACGCACAAAACTGCGCAAATACTCCACCGGGAGATTAGGATCGATTAGGTACCAGTGACCGAACATCATGGCGCCGCTCACCAATCCAAGGACGAGCGACGAGGTGACGGCAGTCAGGCCATAAAGGACTGCAGCTATCGCGCCAAAATCAGAGGGTTTGAGAAGAATCGAATTCGCAACCACCGCTACCAACCCGATCAGGAGAGTTGCGCTATACGAGCGCGCCCGCAGCCGCCCGCCTTCGCCCCACAAGGTCGCCAAGTAAATGGCGCAGGCGGCGGAAAATACCAGCCACGACACCGCGGCGCTCCACAGCGTGCCCGGGGTTGGGTGAGTGGTGGCAGTGCCTCGAATCGCCAACCACGAGAAGCCTATCGCCGTGACCAGGCCTGCGCCCAGGTAGACGCTCGCGGTTGACTTATAGAATCCGCGCTCGATCTTGAAGAACGGCGGAATCGAGAGGGCGAAGATTCCGCCAAACGCCAGTTCACCGAACACCAGCAGAAAACACGCGGCAAACCGGGTCACTCTCGGCCCCCGA
>DASXMJ010000146.1 GCA_036495685.1 Candidatus Binataceae bacterium
GCACAAACTTGTATTGCTTGGCACCCACGCCGATCGTGACGATTTGTTGGCCGGCGTATATCTGCATGGCCGCGGGCTTCGAAATTACCAGCGTAGTGTTAATCGGCAGGCCCATCGCACCGAACTGCGCGTGCGCTGCTGTCGGAGCAAGGATCATGAGTGCGGCCACCCATGGCGCCATTCGGAAAATCACTCTCGTAGCGCATTTCATATTGGTACGCCGGACCGTGTTGCCGGCCGATCTTAGAATGTCCTTCCTCAATCCCGCGAGCGACCTAGAGGACCGTAACAATATATATACCCCTTATATATACCCCTTCGATCCTCTGTCGCACCAACCAAAATTCTGGGCACCGCCCGGGCAGTTTAGTCACGCGAACCCGCTCGACGGGAAGGCCTTTTGATTATCCGAACCGATCGGAGTACTGGAAAGGCTAACCGTGCCACTATGCGATGGTTTCCATGATGTCGGGACTATCGTGTTTGTAGAGCTGAGATGTCTATACGCCACTTCGCCGAGAGTCGGACGTTGACAGAATACCCTCGTGGGGCGCGTCGCTGGACTCTGCTCCTGCTCACGGTGCTTGCCGCGGTCCTCGCCGGCTATGAGTTTCAACTCGCTCCAATCCTGCCGCTGCTGCTGCCCTATCTGCACATGGGCCACATTCAGTACGGCTACTACATTACGTTCACGGTTCTGGTTGGAGGCATCTCGGCATTCTTCGGGGGGCCACTGGCCGATCGCTACGGGCGGGTCGTGATTCTTGATGCTTGTCTGGCGGTCATTACGGTCCTGGTCTTTGCGAACCTGCTTATCGTCGGCATCAAGTCGTTCGTAGCCATCCGGACCCTGATGGCTATCGTGGCCGGACTGATGGCCGGCGCAGGCGCGGCCCTGGTCCGCGACATGTCGCCGCGCCTTACCCGCGCCTTAGCTTTCGGCTTGCTCACGATCGGTCCGGTCGGATCCAACTACATGGGCAATTTTATCGCGGGTTTGACCCTTCCCATGTTCCACACCTGGCAATCGCAGATGTGGATCATGGGATTTCTCGCGATTGTCATGTACATGCCGATCGTTCTCTGGCTCAAGGATCTGAGTCCCGAGCTGCGCTTGAAGATCTATCAGACCGAGTTGGCGGCCCTTGAGGTTGCGGGCCGCCGCAGCCCAACCGCCGCGGAGCTGCCATCGAGCGCGCGCCAGGCCTTTGCCATGCTGCTCGGACACATCGAGCCCTGGTTGATGGTGGTTCCTTTTACCATCAGCCTCTCGCTGTACATCGCGATCCAGGCCTTCGGGCCGCTCATGTTCACCGAATCGTTCCATTACACTCCCGCGGACGCGGCGCGGATGAACTCCTATTTCTGGCTTGGAAATATGGGGGCCCTGATCGTGATTGGGGTAATTTCCGATCGCTTGCAAGTGCGCAGGCCCATCTCGACTATTGGCGCGGTGGGAGTCGCGCTGCTGCTGGCGTGGTGGATACCGAGATTCGGCGGGGAGTTACCCCGCCATCTGATGATCATGGTTGCGACCTTGCTCGGTTGCCTGTTGGCGATGATCGCGGTCCCGTGGGCGGCTCAATACTCCGAAACCCTTGAAGACACATCGCCAGGATTGCAAGCGACCGGGTGGGCGTTCTACGGACTCGTCAGCCGCGGCTGGGTCGCGATCTCCGCGCCGCTGATGATCGCCATCGCGGCGCGCTACGGATGGGCGAGCTGGATGAAATTTTCGCTGGGCGCGATGCTTCTGTACGCGGTGGCGACCATCTTCGCCAGCCGCCTGGCCGTCGAGACCCTGACCCCGGCCGAGGCTCGAGCCGGACTGGCAGGGCGCTGATTCGGCCGAACTCGTTTCGGTCCGTAGCTACTATCTCTGCACCGCCGGAATCACTTCTTCGGCAAACGCCTGAAACTCTTCGTCGACGAGAATCGGCCAGCGCACGTTGAAGATGAAGTGGGTCACGCCGATTGCGCGGTACTGCGCGATTTTGTCGAGGCATTCGTCCTTGCCTCCGACCATGATCCGGTCGCGTGCCTGCTCCGGCTGGATTTGGGCCATGCCCGCCACCATCCCGGAAATCATTTGTTGGCGCTCTTTGGGCGCCTTGTAGCATAGCGGCATCATGATGGTTTTTTCGATTTCGTCGGTGTCGCGACCTACCGTGTCGCCGTGGCGCTCGATAACCCCGATCAACCTTTTCATCTCGGCGGGATTCGCGTGCATGGTGTTCCACAGGTCGGCATGCTGTGCGACGATCTTGAGCAGGGATTTTTCTCCGCGTCCGCCGATCATCAAGGGGATATGCGGCTTCTGGAGCGGTTTGGGGTTACACACTGCATCGCTCACGCGATAGTGCTTGCCCGCAAAGGAGGTTCGTTCCTGCGTGAACATTCCTTTGATGATCTGGCATGACTCGTCGAGCGCCTCGAGACGCCCGCGGAGGTTTTTAAAGTCGATCCCGAAGCTCCCGTGCTCGAGTTCATACCATCCGCAGCCGAGCCCAAGATTGAGCCTGCCGCCGCTCACCTGGTCGAGAGTGGCCGCCATTTTTGCCGTTAGGCAGGGGTTGCGGTAGGTGTTGCTGTTGACGAGCGCACCGATGCGGGCGCGCTTGGTATGCTGGCTGAGGGCACTTAACAGGGTCCAGTTCTCCATGCAGGGACCGGCGGGGTCGGGGGTGAAGATCGGATAGAAATGGTCGAAAGCCCAGAGCGAGTCGTAGCCCCAGGCGTCGAGTTTGCTCCACACCTCGCGCATGCGGTCCCAGGTGACGTTCTGCTGTCCGGACTGAAACCCAAATCGAATCGGATGCTTGCTCATTTCTCTTGCCACCTCCGAAGACTAATCTGCAGTCCTGCGGCATCGCCAAAGGAGTCCAGGTGAGACGCCGATCCGGACACTAGTACAGGCAAGGTTGCCGCAGGGCAAATCCTCGTGAACGCAAATCGGGAAGGAGATTGGTGATGGTCGAAGAAGCTCTTGAAATTCGCACCCCCGACGGAACCTCCGACGCATTCCTGTATCGAGCCGACGATGGGGGGCGCCGGCCCGGAGTGATTCACCTGACCGACATCGGCGGCATCCGGCCTTCACATTGCAAGATGGCCCGTCGCCTCGCCGAGAAGGGCTACGCGGTTCTGCTGCCGAACGTTTTCTACCGCACCGGAAAACCTCCGATGTTCGACTTCACGCCTACCATGGGCGAGGAACGCACCATGAAGCGCTTTGCCGAACTGGCCACACCCATGACGCCTGAAGCTACGGAGCGCGACGCGTCTGCGTACGTCGATTTTCTGGCGGCGCAGCCCTCGGTCGGCTTGGGCACCATCGGAGTGGTGGGACACTGCTTCACCGGCGGTATGGCAATGAGGGCCGCGGCGGTACGCCCAGGAAAACTTGCGGCGGCAGCCTCATTCCATGGCGGTGGACTCTACACGAACGCACCGACCAGCCCCCATCTCGTGCTTCCGCGCATCCGGGCCGAGCTCTACTTCGGTCACGCGATCAACGACCAGAGCATGCCCGAGGAAGCCATCAAGAACCTCGAGCAGGCGCTGGCGCGGTGGGGCGGAAAGTATCAGAGCGAGACCTACGCCGGCGCTTATCATGGCTGGACCACGCCGGATACACCCGTCTACAACCAGCAGCAGGCCGACCGGGCCTTTGAAAAACTCGCCGAGCTGTTCGCGCGGACGCTCAAGTAGGTGGCCGCGCGGCGCGGCCCTGGCTGGTCGGGCGGCCATGGTTAGGTCCGACCAATCATAGGCGGCGCGCGCGGTCGAGGGTGGGCGCGATTCGTCTCACGACTTCGAGCGCTCGTCCGTTCGCCATCTTTATCGCATCGCGCTGCGAGAACAGGACCAGACGATCTGCACCGGCCTCCTGGTAGCCTTTGAGATTCTCCGATGAGACTCCGTCCTCGCCGGGGTCGACGAACGCGCTTATCTGCAGGGTATCGGGATTGCGACCGGCCTGGGCGACGACCTGCTTGAGCGCATCGATTTCCTTCTTGAGATTCTGCGGTTTGCCGGCGATCGGGGCCCAGCCATCGTAGCTGCGGGCTATGCGCGCGAACGCCTTGGACCCGCGTGCGCCCAACAGTATCGGAGGTCCGGGTTTCTGGACCGGCTTGGGGTCGCAACGGATTGCTGGGAACTGGACCAGGTCGCCCTGGTAGCTGGGCTCCGCCTGCGTCCACAACGCTCGCATCGCCTCGACCGTCTCGCGCAGCCGCTTCCAACGTTTTCCGAAGCGTGTTCCCATCGCCTCAGTCTCTTCGCGAAGCCATCCGCCGCCAATTCCCAGCACCACGCGGCCGCCCGAGATAACGTCCAAGGTCGCTATAGTCTTGGCGGTGATAATCGGCTCGCGTTCGGGGAGGAGACAGATCCCGGTTCCCAACTTGATTCTCTTCGTGACCGCCGCGGCGGCGCCGAGCGCCACGAAGGGATCCATCCAACGCCCGTAGTGTTCCGGGAGTTCCCCTCCGCCGGGCGGGATGGTTTTAAAAGCGATCGGAATGACCGGATGTTCGGGAATGAAAAGCGATTCAAAGCCGAGGTCCTCGACGGTGCGGGCTATTTCAGTGATGTCTCCCGTTTCCGCGGTTGCCGCAATCATCACGCCGATATCCATCGCGATATGTCTCCTTGTGCTCTCCCGACCGGGTCTCCAGCCCGCCGATCGTGTGAAAGCATTTCAGCACTCGATGACGTCTTTGCCAGGGTCTGTACGAAGGTAACTCGCGGATTGCGCCGCTCGAATCAGCTGGAGCCAGTGTCGCTACACCGTAAGCCCAGAGACGCGGTCCCAGCCGCTTCCGCAGCGCAATGTGCGGTCCCTCCAGACGATGCCTTTACGCCGAGCCAAGCGATTCTGCAATCACCTGAATTCGGTTGCCGGGTTCGTTCTTCGGTGCCATGGTTTCGCTTTAAGGGGCAGCGCTCTATGGAAACGCTCAAGGACAAGACTGCGATCGTCGGGATCGGGCATACCGAATACTCGCGGGATTCGCGACGCAGTGAGATGAGCCTGGCAGTCGAAGCGATCCGCAACGCGGTCGCCGACGCGGGCCTAAAACCGTCAGACATCGATGGAATCGCCAAGTTCAGCATGGACAACAACGACCACGTTTTCCTTGCGGCGAACCTCGGCATCCCCGCCTTACGCTTTTTCGCTGAGGCGCCGTGGGGTGGAGGGGGAGGGCCGGTAGGCTCGGTGTTGTTAGGCGCGATGGCGGTGGCGACTGGAATGGCGAACTGCGTGGTGGCGTTCCGCGCGATGAACGAACGGTCCGGGAGGGGTACTGGGCGCTTCGGACTTGCTGCGGTGCGCGAAGGCGCTCCCGGCGCCAGGGGCTATCTGGAGCCATACGGGTTTTTCAGTCCGGCGCAGGCGGTAGCGTTGAGCGCGCGCCGCCACATGCACTTATACGGAACCAAGAGCGAGCACTTCGGGGCGATCGCGCTCGCGTGCCGAGCCCATGCGCAGACCAATCCGAACGCCGTAATGCGGGGACGGCCGCTGACCCTCGAAGACCACCAGACCTCACGAATGATCGCCGATCCGTTACGGCTGCACGACTGCTGTCTGGAGACCGACGGCGGAGCCGCGGTCGTGATCACGAGCGCGGAACGCGCGCGTGACCTGCGACACAAACCCACCTACATCATGGCGGGCGCGTTTGGCGCCACCGATCGCAACACTCAAGCGGTGGTGAAATTTTTGGAGCATCCGCGTTCGGAATCGACCGTGGTGGCTGACGACCTGTTTCCGCGCGCCGGGATTGCCCACAAGGATATCGATATCTGCTTCCTCTACGACCACTTTACGCCGCTGGTCCTGATGGCCTTCGAGGAATTGGGATTTTGCAAGCGGGGTGAAGGAGGTCCATTCGTGTCGGATGGCAAGCTGCGATGGCCCAACGGCGCGCTGCCCTTCAATACCAGTGGCGGCAATCTCTCGGAGGGCTACATACATGGAATGCAAAACACTATCGAAGCGGTGCGCCAACTCCGGGGCGACGCGATCAATCAGGTAAAAGACGCCGAAATTGCCTTCATCGCATCGGGCAACGCCGTGCCGAACACCGCAATGATCGTGCGTCGATAGCGAAAGCTGAAAGAAGTTAGGGCGAATGGTCGCGGGGCGCGAGCGCGGACTAAACGAGGAATAATGAGCCGCGCATCGGAGTCAACACGGTGCTATCGCTGGCGATGTTGGAATCGTCGCCTAAAAGGTCGACCGCCTGACCGGTGGAGAAGTGCTAATGGACGCGAGATCGAATTTTCCTCGCCCGATTCCCGAATTCGACGCGCAGGAATTCTGGGCCGGCTGCAATCGCGGAGAACTGCTGATGCAGCGCTGCACGTCGTGCAAGAAGTTTCGCTGGCTCCCCCAGCCCATGTGCCCATCGTGTAATTCGCTCGAAAGCGAATGGGTCAAAGTCAGCGGCAAAGGAATCGTCTACTCATACACGATTATTGCGCACCCCGTTCATCCGGCCGCCGTCAGTCGCGTGCCATACAATGTCGCCCAGGTGCAACTCGATGAAGATCCGCAACTGATCCTGATAACGAACCTGGTTGGAGTCAGGAACGAAGACATCCGCGTCGGGATGCGCGTGCAGGTGACGTTCGAAGAGCATTCACCGGGCGTGCTGCTTCCGAAATTCGAGCGCGTCTCGAAATCCTGAAGGTGCGGCCGGCCGGCTCCTTCGGGAAACTAATGGGAGGAGGTCGGGCTGGGCGCCAGTGGCAGGGGTAGCGATAGCGGCTTGCCGCTTCGAGGCGCGGGTTTGGGGCCATCCCCCACGCAGATGAGGTCAAAGTTTTCGGGGGTCGGAGTTCCCGACTGCCAGGTCGCCAGGTACAGGAAGTTCGGCGCGCCGGAGCTCACCGCATTCGCGAAAGCCGGAACCTCGATGCTTTGTACGTTGGCGACGCAGTTTGGGCGGTTGACGAAGGTCGTCGAGTTCAACGTAAGTTCGTAGAGGCCATCGGTGGCCACGAAGACCGAGCTGACCCAGTTGCCGTCCTGCGCGATTATGGTCCCGTCGGAACCGATAAACGCCGAGGCCACCACGGTGACCGCGGCGTCGGACGGGCTGGTCACTACCGCCGCCGCAGCGGCGCCGGGCAACGCCAGAACCAGGGCAAGCAGCGGGATGACAGTCTTATTCACCGATTTTCCCTTCTGTGTGAGTCGCGGCCCTGTAGCATCGACCGCCAACCCAACGATCCTACCTATCATATACGCCGCCGGTCGCTGGGTCGGATGGGTTCGTCAAGGGTCGCATTGCCGGGCCACTTGTAACAGGTTGGCGATTGCGGGCTCAATCCCACAGTTATTGTGGGGTTTCGACCACCGGATGCAGTTTTTGCGATTTGATCCCTGCGCCAGATCCGCTCCCTCACAGCGTTGAAAACAGCGGATCACACCATCCGCCAAAACGACCGCGGATTCGACCCGCAAGTTCAACGATCGAACTAAGCCGCATGATCGCGAGCGCAACGCTTGACATCAGACCCTTTTCCGATCGAACCGTGAAGAGTTGAACGCCGGACCTGGAGGATGGCAAATGGCAGCACCCCGCTTTGGTCTCACCCTTCCAAACCGTGGCGTGATCATCGGCGCCACGACCGTCGAAGAGATGCTGGAGATGGCGCAATGGGCGGATGGAGCTGGCTGGGATTCGGTCTGGGTGGGAGATTCGATCTTCGCGAAACCGCGCCTGGATGCAATCGCCCTGCTCGGGGCGATTGCCGCGCGCACCAAACGGGTGAGGCTCGGTCCGGCGTGTTTTGCCAGTACGCCGCTGCGGAACCCGCTGCTGCTGGCTTATCAGTGGGCCAGCCTTGATTTCTTGTCCGGAGGACGCACCGTGTTTTCCGCCTGCAAGGGGCAGCCGCAGCCGGGCGGGGGGGAGTTCGATCGTGAGTTCAATGCGCTCGCGATAGACCCTCGCAGCCGCGTGCGGCGGATGGAGGAAGCGATAGAAATCCTACGACTCACGTCAACCCGTGAGCACGTCGACTACCAAGGCAAATATACACAGTTTCGCGATGTTACCGTGCTGCCGCGTCCGGTCCAGCAACCAATCCCGATCTGGGTAACGGCGAATCCGTCTCCGGTCACCGAGGCGACCGCGAAGGACTTCGAACGCAGCTACAAACGCGTCGCGCGCATGGGCGATGGGTGGATGACAACCGGCAAGACGCCCACGCAAGTGCGCGAAGGGATCCAGATGATCCGTAACTACGCTCAAGAACTCGGCCGCACCTTGGAAGCCAAGTTCGAAGTCTGCGTTTACTACAACATCAACGTGAATGAGGACCGCGACAAGGCCTTCGGAGAATCCAAGAAATTCCTCGACGACTACTACACGGTCGACTATCATCGCGACTTCCTCGAGCTGTGGGTCGCGATGGGTTCACCAGAACAGTGCGCCGACTCGATTCGAGGATTTCTCGACGCCGGCGCGACCACCATTACCCTGCGACCAACCGGCTATGACCAGCGCCACCAATTTAAGCGGATCACGGACGAGGTTTTCCCGCTCCTGACCTAGTGCAAAGTAAATTTCTACGTGCCGCGAATTAGTCGCGTCAAAAAAGCAAGGCATCCGCTACTGGTCGGGAGAGCCGTGCCCGGGGATTTCGATCATTTTCCTGCGCACTTAAGATCAATTCACGGGTACACCAAAAGTCGACGCCAGGCTGTTATCGAGCGCATGGTTAATGTCGTCGGAGGGGACGTTCTCGCCGCGCTGAAGCCTGCGCATTACGTCATTCAGCTCGTCGGCTTTGAGATTGTAGTAGTGATCGAGGCTGGGAGCCGAGCGCGTATAGAGTTGTGCGTTGAGACGATCGGATTGCTCGGCATTGCGCAAGAGTTGTGTAAGCGACAGGTTCGTGGTCGGTTGACGCCCTGTAGAACATGCCACCAAACCCATCAGGGCCATCGCACTCAACACGCCCTTGAGGACCGGGAGTGTCGACCTTTGCGGTGGGCTGAGTAGTGGCACGAATTTATGCCCTCGCAATTGCTGCTGTGGCGATTTTCCGTGCAGGGCGGCTGTGCGCCGACCACAACAAACGGTTGGGCCTCACTGGGCAACCATATCAGAGATGGCGGAGGTGGATGGTGACGGCCTTACCTCCACCCGAATAGGTGAAGCGGTCGTGGTCAAATGGGGGCGATCGAAAGTACCGGCAGTCTCATTGCTAACGCCCACGCCCTCCTTGGGAATGCCCACGAAAATTCGATCGAGTTTTCCGTTGGAATTCTCCTCGTGATAGACCGCAATGGCGTATTCACCGGCCGGGACCTGGTCGAAATCGCACTCCGCGATCCCGTCGTGTATGGGTCCACTGGTTGTCTTGATCGCTTTCGATGAATCCGCGGGAAATCCCTCAGCGCCATTGAACCGGGCGCACTTGACGTCGCCATCGGTGCTGTGAAGACCTACTACTTCGGCTTTGATCCGTTCGCCTGTCTCTTCGGTCGAGGTGGAAACCAAACCCGCCTGAGCTGCCGCGGATCCCAGTGCGAGGAACGCTCGCCTCATGATTGTGGTATATACCGCGCGACAGTTACGGGAGCACTAACCGAAAGCGACGGCGTGGGAGAGTCATGAATTCAGAACAATACGTGCGAACCCTTGAGGAGTTCTTTCAGGGTGAAGTAACCGGAGAGGCCTTGTTCCATACCCTGGCTGAGGCACTGGAGGACCCTGAGCGTCGCTACCAGATGCGCGTTCTGGAGCAGTTGGAGCGCGAAACGAAAGAACTCCTTCGAGGGGAATATCCGACCGCTGTGCGGAGATATTGCAGAGAGCGCGTCGGCACGCGCGACCGGCATTACGCAGGCAAAGGCCCTTGCGGCTATGCCGTGGGCCAAAGTGATGCACATCTTCGAGCGTGAAGTGAAGAAATTCGTCGCGCACTTTGAGGAAGTCGAGAAGGCCGGGCCCGCGCACGGCGCGAAACTACTCGCGGCGGTTACGGCACACGAACGTGCCTTGCTCTCGTTCTCAGAGCGCGCGAGCGCGGGTGCCGCCGGCGATCCCCTCGACCCGGTTATTTCTATGTTGAAGGTCGTACCCGCACGACTCGAATAGCAGTCGGCGCTGGTCGCTAGTGGGTATAGGGACGATGCATTGCGCAGGCGGGGTTGAGGCGCACTCCGAAGCCTGGGCGATCCGGCAGCTTGAGCCGGCCGTCGACCGGTACGGGCTCGTCGAGCAGCAGCGGAGTGAACATCGGAACCACCTCGTCGGCTTTGGGCGCCATCATCAGAAATTCCGAGAATGGGCTGCAGTGGCGCGTGATTACGAAATGGTAGCTGTACACTCCCGAGGCGTGCGGAACGACCAACACGCCTCGGCTTTCTGCGAGGGCCGAGATCTTGACAAGTTCCGTGAGGCCTCCACACCAGCCGACATCGGGCTGGATGATATCGCAGCACTCCATTTCAAGGAGCATCCGGAAGCCCCAGCGTGTCGCTTCATGCTCGCCGGTCGTAACCAGTAGGCCTCCCGGGACCGCCTTTTTGAGTTCGGCATAACCCCAATAGTCGTCGGGCGACAACGCTTCCTCGATCCATTTGAGCCCGTATTTGTGCGCCTGCTGCGCCAGGCGTATGGCATAGTTGAGGTCGAGGCTCATCCAACAATCGAGCATCAGCCAGAAGTCATCGCCGACCCGCGACCGCATCTCCGCCAGTTCTGCCAGATTCTGTTCAAAGCCGGCTTCACCCTCGGCGGGGCCGTGATGAAGCGGGAGTTTGCCACCGATGAAGCCGAGCGTCTTGGCGAGATCGGGGCGCGAACTGGTCGCGTAGAATGGCTGCTCGGAGCGAACCGGTCCGCCGAGCAGGTGATAGACGGGCTCGCCGCGGACCTTGCCGAGCAGATCCCAGAGCGCGAGATCGACGCCAGAAATGGCGTTAACTACCAGTCCTTTGCGACCGTAGTACTGGGTTGCGAAGTACATCTGGTCCCAGATGAGTTCGTAGTCTTTGGGATCGCGGCCCTCAAGGAAGCGTGCCAGGTGTTTTTCCACGATGTAGGCGGCCGGCTCACCGCCGGTGGTTATCGCAAATCCGACCGTGCCGTCGCTGGCCTCGATTTCAACCACCAGCGTGCCGAGGACGTTGATGCCAAAACTCTGACGGCTCTGGCGATATTCCGGGTAGCGGCTCATCGGGCTGGCGATGTGATCGTCGATCCAATGGCTGCTTCCCTGATCGTGATAGTCGCCGCCGCCACCGCGAACGACCAGCGCGCGAACCTGCTTGATAGTCAAACTCATCTGGATGCGTGAACCGGCGGCCTGCGCTCTTTCCACGGTCGCGCTTGTTCGAGCTGCGAGGCCAGACGAATGAGAGTCGCCTCATCGCCGAAGCGCGCGACCAATTGCACGCCGATTGGCAAGCCCGTTTCGCTCCAATGCATCGGCAGCGAAATCGCGGGGTGCCCGGTAGTGTTGAATACAGGGGTAAAGGGGCAGTAGGAGAACACCAGTCGCGTCCATTCCATCGCACTCATGCCTTTTTTGTCCTGATTTATTTCTCCGTGGGGCACGGGCGGCCTGGCGATGGTAGGCGTCACCAGCAGGTCGTAGTTCTCGAAGAAGGCTCCTACTTTGCGCGAGATCACGTTTCCATGCGCCATCGAGTTAAGCACATCGGTCGCGCTAAAGCGTTTGCCTTCCTCATAACAAGCCCAGGTCACGGCTTCGAGGTTATCCGGTCCCGGCTTGCGTCCCATCGTCTGTGCTGCGAAATCGGCCGACAGCACATTGAAGACCGCCCAGATGACGTGAACTTTTTCGAGGTATTCGTCCCAGTCGAAGCGTGGACGATCTTCGATCAGCGTGTGGCCGGCATCTTCAAGTAGCTTAACCGTCTCTTGCACAGCCTGTGCGCATTCGGGATGAATCTTCGCTCCTGAGGCGGGTGTAACCGTCCACGCGATTCGTAGTTTGCCGGGATCGGCGCGCACTTCGTCGCGAAATGGTCGCACCGGCGGCACCGGAAGTCCGGGCGCGCCAATGTCGGCACCGGCGACGCAATCGAGCAGCGCTGCGGTATCGCGTACCGTCCGCGTTACCGCGAACTCGATTGCCAGTCCGCACAGAGGATCAGCGGAATCGGGCCCCGTGGGTACTCGATCGCGCGTGGGTTTCAGCCCGACCAATCCGTTGCACGATGCCGGAATGCGGATCGAACCGCCGCCATCGTTGGCGTGTGCTACCGCGACTATTCCCGCGGCGACCGACGCGCCTGAACCGCCACTGGAGCCACCAGCACTGTGACCCTGCACCCATGGGTTGTGCACCGGCCCAAACAAGGTGGTTTCGGTGGTCGGATTGTAACCGAACTCCGGGGTTTGCGTGGTGCCAATGAGGACCAGACCGGAGCGCCTGAAGCGCGCCATCAACTCTGTGTCGGCGCTGGGGACGAAGCCTCGGGCGAGCCTGCTACCTTGGTCGCAGCGGACGTCTTTGGCATGGAGCACGAGCTCCTTGATGAGAAATGGAACCCCCGCAAACGGACCCCGCGGCACGCCTTTGCGAATCTCTGCATGTGCCAGGTCGGGAAGGGTCTGCAGCACCGCGTTGAGCCTCGGATTTACCTTTTCGACGGCTGCGAGGGCAGCCTCCACGAGTTCCTCGGAGGTGACCTCTTTCCCGGCCACGAGTTCGGCGAGTCCGAGTCCATCGCGCGACGAGTACTCTGCCAAAGAGATCATGTGCGGCGCCTCCTGCTCTCGACGGCTGCCCTAACACAAATCGGTAGCCGGGCCAAACTCTCGCAAGGTTGCTTGTCCGGAACTCATAGACGCGGAACCTCAGTGTGCAAGGTAGGTTCTCGCCGCCTACAATCAACCGTTGCAATCACCTTCTCGAGACGGTGTGGTGACCGACCTCGGATTGCGGGCAACACCAGTTCGGAATTGAGCATCTGCGGCTGCCGTCGCCGCTTCTTCGAAAGCGCCTGCCGGCGGGGAAGGCCGAGCGGCGCCTGCTCCTCTAGAGAGATTCGACATTGCCGCCGGAGTTGTGGCACACAGATTAGAACTGGGCCCACGACGACGAGGCTTCAGAAATACGAATTCAGTAGAGCACCACGACGATGATCGGACTCAAGGAACAGACAGTGCGCGGAGGAAAAAGCTTCGCAGAACTCCGTGCCATGCATAGGTGGAACATTCCGGCGGACTACAACGTCGCGATCGACTGCCTCGATCGTCACACCGATCTTCGTGACCGGGTCGCGCTGCTGTACGAAGACGACGAAGGCCACGCCGCGCGGTACACGTTCGCGCAGATGATCGAGGCGTCCAACCGGTTTGGCAACGCACTGCGCGGCCTCGGTATCGGCCGCGGCGACGTGGTTGCGGTTCACACACCCCAACGGCCGGAGACGGCGATCGCGCATATGGCCATCTATCGAATCGGCGCGATCGCGCTTCCCATCTCAAAGCTGTTCGGCCCCGACGCAATTCAGTACCGGCTCGAGAACAGTGCCGCGAAGGCAATCCTCATGGAGCCTGAGACGGTCGGCAAAATGGATGATGTGGATCGCAAGAGCCTTCCCAATTTCAAACACCTCATAGTTGCAGGCCAGGTCAAAGGCACGCTTAGTTTTGATGACCTCATGAGCAAGGGCGCACCGGGCCTCGCGATGGAAAAGTCGAGCGCAGAAGATCCGGTCCTGCTGATGTACACCTCCGGCACCACCGGAAACCCCAAGGGCGTACTGCATGTCGCCCGCTACGTACTGGGGCATAACGGCATCGACTACTCCTACAACTATTTGCGCGACGGCGATCTCTACTACAGCCCCGCGGATTGGGCGTGGGCGGGGGGATTGCTCGACGGATTGCTGGCGATTTGGCCGTATGGAATTCCGGTGCTCGCGTATCGCAGCAAGGCTCGCTTCGATCCGGAAGTGACCTTCCGACTGCTTGAGAAGTACGGTGCCTCGGTGGGCTTGTATCCTCCCACCGCACTTAAAGTCTTGCGCGAGATAAAGAATCCGCGCGAAAAGTACCGACAAATCAAACTCCGCTGCATCGTGAGCGGCGCCGAACCCGTAAGTCCCCAGCTCGCGAAATGGGTAGACGAGGAGCTGCAAGTCGAATTCAATCAGGGCTTTGGCCAGACCGAAGCCAACTACTTTATCGGCACCTGCAGCAGGGTCGAAAAGGCGCGTCTGGAGCCGTTGGGCAAACCCTATCCGGGCCACCACGTCGCGATCGTTTCGCCCGAAGGTGAAGTGTTGAAGGCGGGCATGACCGGCGAAATCGCGATTCGGCGCGACTCGCCAGTAGTGATGCGTGAGTACTGGAAAAACCCGAACGCGATGAGCGAAAAGTTCAAGGGCGAATGGTGCATGACCGGAGATCTCGGCCATATGGACGAAGAAGGCTACGTCTACTTCCAGGGACGCAACGACGATGTAATCAAAAGCTCCGGCTACCGGATCGGTCCCTCCGAAATCGAAGCCAAGATCATGGAGCACGCCTGCGTCGCATCGTGTGCGGTCATCGGTGTGCCGGATGCGCAGCGAGGCCAGGCGATCAAGGCATTCATCAAGTTGTTGCCTGGATTTTCGCCGTCCGAGAATCTGGTCGAAGAGATCCGGACCCACGTCAAGACCCGCCTGGCCGCGCACGAGGCGCCGCGCGAGTTTGAGTTCTTGGATGAATTTCCGTCCACGGTGACCGGAAAGATCATGCGGCGCGAACTGCGGGCGCGTGAGGATGCCAAGCGCTCAGGCCACGTTGGGAGTTGAATCAAAGGATCTGGCACCAACCATCCGGCGGACCTCCCAGGCGTTGGGTAAGCCCACCAGATCAAGCGGTATTCCCGATCTCGGCAATTCGAGACGCTGTCTGTGTTAGGTCGAAGTACCGAGAGGCTTGAGAGCCGAACTCAGTGAGGGGAGCCGCCGCGCACCGCGCTCAAAGCGAGCTTGTGGATGGCTTGCAATCATGTAACTGCCGAGTTACGTATTAAGAGATGAAAATTGACAACACCATCGCCGCGCTGGCCGATTCAACTCGCCGCGAACTGCTGCGACGACTCGCTTCCAGCCCCTGCCGGGCCAGCGCGCTTGCAAGAGGCTTTGCGATCAGCCGCCCGGCGGTCTGCAAACATACCCGAGTGCTTAAGAGGGCTGGCCTGATCCGAGCCAAGAAAAGTGGCCGCGAGCAGATTTACGAACTGGCACCGATGGGGCGTGACGCGGTCCGGCAGCTGATCGCCAAACTCGAAGAAGTGAGCGGCTTCTGGGACGTCGCGCTGGACGCGTTCAAGCGTTACGCGGAAGCGGAACCTCGCTAAGCATGCGCCTCTGGCGGCGGGTCGCCGCGCTGCTCGGCCGCAGACCAGAGTAAGCGCTACGAATACTCGTGGGTCTCTGCCCCAGAGACGTTCTCTCACCTTCCACCCAAACGCACCCTGTCTCCCGCCTAGAGCAAGGGCCGGTTTGCTCTGGGCTGGTGCAGTCTGTCATTTCTGCCCGGAGAAACGGAGATGCCTGACGATAGTATCGATGTGCTGGCTGCTGTGCGGGACCTGGCGCCTTCCATCAGCACCCGCTCGGCGGAAATCGAATCGGAGCGGCGATTGCCGCTCGATTTGCTCGACCAACTGATTGCGGCCGGGTGCTTCCGCATGCTCACGCCTCGCACCCACGGCGGTGTCGAGGTCGATTTGCCGCTCTCCATGGAGATCATCGAGACGATTGCGGCGGCCGACGGGGCGACGGGGTGGACGGTCATGATCGGGTCGGAGTCGCCGATGCTCCTCGCCCTGCTGCCGCGGTCTCGATTCGATCGAATCTACGCGAACACGCCCGAGGTGATCGTCGGCGGGGGCTTCGCACCCCGAGGGCAGGCGGGCGTGGGAGCGGGTGGGTATCTGGTGAATGGGCGGTGGGCGTTCGTGAGCGGCTGCCAACATTCGCGATTCC
Source organism: Candidatus Binataceae bacterium (assembly GCA_036495685.1). Taxonomy (NCBI): domain Bacteria; phylum Candidatus Binatota; class Binatia (SeqCode); order Binatales (SeqCode); family Binataceae (SeqCode); species Binataceae bacterium (SeqCode). Next base: position 15,992 of record DASXMJ010000146.1, read on the forward strand.
TGATTGGTAATTGCGTAGTTACCGAGAACGGCCGACCACGGCCCGGTTTGTTGCCCGGTTCCAACGAAATCCGCGCGATGCTGTTTCGCAGCGACCAGGTGACGATCCTCGACACCTGGGAGGTCACCGGCCTGCGCGGCACCGGCAGCCACGACATCGAGGTAAAGAACCTCCGAGTCCCATCCGATGATTCGCTGGACATCTTTATGGGGCAGTCGTGTGTGCCCGGCGCACTGTACAAGGCGCCGGTGGTGTCCTTCGCTCTGCATATCGGCGCCGTGGGTGTGGGAATCGCTATGCACGCGCTCGCTGACATCATCGCGCTGGTACAGACCAACAAGAAACGTCTCTACACCAGCTCCGCGATTGCTGACTCACCGCTGTTCCACTATCGACTCGCCCAGGCAGAGACGAGCTTGCGCGCCGCGCGCGGATTACTCATGGCGGAATCGCGCGCGGTGTGGCAATCGTCACTCGCCGGACGCTCGCCGACGCCGGCAGAGACGGCACGGGTGGTCGGCAGCGTGGCATGGGCGGCACAAACTGCCGCCTCGATAGTCGATACCTGCTACACGGCGGGCGGTGGCACCGCACCATACAATTCGTCTTCCCTGCAGCGCCATCTGCGCGACATTCACACCTTGACGCAGCACGCGGCAGTCAATGAAGCGATGTTGGCCCGTGCCGGCGCGTTTCTCGCCGGCAAGTCTCCCGACTTCACGTTCTGAGTGAGCGATTGCAGCTCACCGGCCCAAGCGCCGGTCCCGCGCTGGCGCGCTCCGCGGGGGGCTCTCAGGTCGTCGTCGCCGTCTTCAACAACTGTTTGGGGAACCGAACTGGGCCGAAATCCGGCTGGAAAGAGCCACCAGTAGGGCGCAGATCAGGAGGACGGACGAGCAACCGCTTTTTCCAAAGTGGAGAGCGCTTCTTCCAGGATCACCTGGTCGGTCAATGCGCCAAGAAAGGGATCGTCGCCAAGCCGGGTCATACGCTCGACGATGGTCTTGATGTTGTATGCCTGCGGATCGAGATCGGTGCCAACCTCGCTCCATTTGAGCGGCGCGGAAACTGGCGCGCCGTCTTGCGCCCTGAGACTGAAGGGGGCCGCGATGGTTTTTCCGTGTCCGAGTTGGAGGTAGTCGATATATACCTTGCCTTTGCGCGTGCTCGGATTCCGATTCATCGTCGCGATCTCCGGGATGCGTTCCACCACCACCCGTCCCACCAGCTCCGAGAACATCTTGGCCTGATCGTAGGTATATCTGGGCTTGAGTCCTACCACGACATGCAGGCCCATTTGGCCCGAAGTCTTGATGTACGGTCTCATCCCCAGCTCGCGCAAAGCCTTGGCGACTTCCTTTGCGACCAAGACGGCGTTGGGAGTGGTCGATCCCTTCGGATCGATATCAAACAGCAGCCAATCGGGCCGCTCGAGATGAATAATGCGTGAAGACCACATGTGGATGGTGATGGCCGCGAGATTGGCAATATACGCCAGCGCGTCTTCACTATCGATGATGAAGAAGCTGATTTCGCGATCCGCGTCTTCTGAGTAGATCTTTTCGGTACGAAGCCAGCGTGGAGCAAAAGCCGGCGCGTCCTTCTGATAAAAGTTCTTTCCGGCGATTCCATCGGGGTACCGGGTCAGCATTACCGGCCGATCCGCCAGGTAAGGCAGCATCCACTTCGAGATGGCGCGATAGTACTCGACCATCTCCCCCTTCGTGTACCCTTCCTTGGGCCAGAACACCTTGTCGGGATGAGTCGTTACCACCTTGCTGTTGTCATCGGCATGCCGTCGATGGTTACCGGCTTGCTCGCTTGGCTCAGCAGCCTCGCGAATCGCGCTGCCTGGCTCCGACAGGTCATCGCTTCCCGACGCCAGCGCCGTACCCTCTGCTTCATCGATTTGTTCGTACAGACATTGCCGCGGGTCTTTGTCCGGTTGCAGACCAAGAAACGCCGGATGCCGTATGCCGCCGTGGTCGGTGAACTCCCCGAAGCGAACCTCGCATACCATAGTTGGTTCGCAGAAATGCGCCTCGCGTGGCGGTGTGGGCTCGTCCGGGCCGGATTTGCGAAAGGGCGAAGTAGCTCGCGACAGCGGCTTGAGCAGCGCATGAATTTTCGCGAGCAGGTCGCGGCTGAATCCCGTGCCGACCTTGTCCATGAAGCGGAGTTCGCCACGGTCGTCATACATCCCGAGCAGTAGCGCGCCAAAATAGGTGCGAGTTCCCTCCGGGTCGGTGTATCCGCCGATAACGAACGAGCGAGTGAGCGGGCACTTGAGCTTCAGCCAATCCGCGCTGCGCACTCCCCGATACGGGGCCTCGCGCCGTTTCGCAATTATGCCCTCCAGGCCGGCTTTCGCGACCTCGTCATAGAATTCGCGGCCCCGAGCTACCACGTGGTCGCAATAGCGCAGCGGACCGTCACCGCGAATGAGCTGACCGAGCAGATTTTTGCGTTGCTCAAGCGGTAATTCGCGAAGGTCATAACCATCGAAGGCGAGCAGATCGAACAGGAAGTGGTGGACTGGGACGGAGAAACTGAGGCGCGCCACCTGACGGCGGTCATCAACGTGCATCCGGCGCTGAAGCAGCTGAAAGCTGGGTCTCCCGCTCTCATCGAGAGCAGCGATTTCGCCATCAACGACGAACCGGTCGAAGGGCAAGCTGTTGAAGGCCAGGGTTACTTCCGGATAACGCGCGGTTATCTCTCTGCCGCTGCGCGCGAACAGCCGCGTGTGCTCGCCATCGCGAATCGCCAGGGCTCTGACCCCGTCGTACTTCAGCTCGAATAACCACTGTTCGCCGTCCACGCGCTCTTCGCTCAGTTTCGCGAGCATCAGCGGAAAGGCGCGCGGTTCAAGCTTTTCCGTAAGCCGCGGCGCTTTGAGTTTGGCCAGCGTTTCGATCAGCACTTGCCCGACGCGGGAGCTATCCTCCAGTTCCGCGATGGTGAGCCCCGAAAGAACCGAGCGCGGGTGTTTCTCCAGGACGTCCTCGTTCTCAGCGAATTCGTCGCGCTTCTTGATGAGCAGCCACTGTTGCTTCTCGCCCGCGCGCTTGGCGTCGCGCGGGGTGGTGCGAACCAGGGTGAAAACCCCATGCAGTTTGTAGCCGCTCAGCACGAAGTCAATCTTGCCCTTGTCTACGGCTTCCGATGGGGTTCCGCTCGCCGGGTCGACCATCGTGTAGGTGCCGCGATCCCAGACGATGACTGCGCCCGCCCCGTAGTTGCCGTCGGGAATGATTCCCTCAAAGTCGCCGTATTCGAGGGGATGGTCCTCAACCATCATTGCCAGTCGTTTGTCGGCCGGGTTCAGAGCGGGTCCTTTGGGGACTGCCCAGGATCGCAGGACCCCGTCCATTTCCATCCTGAAGTCAAAATGCATCCGGCGTGCATCATGCTGCTGGATGATAAAAATGCCGCCTTTCGTGGGGCTTTTTGCCTGCGGAGGGCCGCCGAACGGTTCCGGCGTGCGATTGGCACTACGTTTGCTGCGATAGCGATCGAGTGGCACGGACAATTCCGCCGATCTATTGGTACCCTAGTTGAAGACGATACCCGGAGCTAAATACAATCCCGCCCTGCACACTTTACAGGGTTTCGTGGACTGAACGGAGGCTAACGCGATGCCGCCACGATCAATAGCCACTGCAAGTATCACCTTCGGACTCGTTTCGATTCCGGTGCGCTTGTTTCCTGCTACCAGCTCGAAGGCGATCAGCTTCAATCTGCTGCACGGAAAAGACAACAGCCGCATCCAGCAGAAGATTTATTGTCCGGTCGACGACGCGATAGTCGATCGCAGCGAGCTGGTCCGGGGTTACGAGATCGAGAAAGGACGTTACGTCACTTTCACCGACCAGGAGTTGAAGAACCTCGAGGCGCGCGGCGATCACGCGATCGAAATCAGCGAATTTATTCCGATCGAGGAAGTCGACCCGGTATTTTTTGAAAGCCCTTTTCTACTCGGATGTGAACCGACTTCGGCGCGCGCCTATCGGCTGCTGGCCAAAGCCATGGATGACACCCGGCAGGTCGCCGTCGCGCGGTACACGATGCGCGGGAAAGAACACGTCGTCCTGATCCGCAATTACCAAGATGGTCTCATGCTCCACACCATGCACTATGGTGACGAGGTGCGGGGCTTCGGCGAGATCGATCACGGAGCGGACGCGCCCGCGAAACCGGCCGAGGTCGACTTGGCCAAGCGGCTTATCGGTGATTTGACAGAGAAAAAGTTCGACATCGACAAGTACAAGGACGGTTACCGAGAACGAGTTATCGAGGCGGCGAGCCAGAAAGCCAACGGCCAGGAAATCACCGAGCCTCCCCCCGAGGTACAGCGCGGCAAGGTCATCGACCTCATGAGCGCACTTAAGGAATCGCTCAAGAAGCGTGGGGTCGAGGTCAAGGCCGACCGCGACGCCGAAGAACTGCGGGCCCCCGAGGAACCCGAAAAATCCCGTGCACCGAAAGAACGCGCACGCCGGCGCGCGCGCTAGAACTGGAGCCGGCCGCGAAGATCGTCGAACGGGATCATAACGTGTTCTCGGTACGGAGCGCGCAATTGTAGCCGCTCGTACCACGCCGTTACGTTGGGTACGGCGGGGTGCTCGATTTCGAGCTGGAAGTACCGGTAGAGCGCGGTGCCCGCCGGAATATCAGCCATGGTAAGCGAGTTTCCCGCCAGGCTGGACTTGCCCGCGAGCCGCCGATCGAGCAGCCGGAAGTGTTGGGCACAGCGCGCGACCAGCGCCTTGATCCTCGACCAATCGCGTTGCTCGGCAGGGGTTCGGTAGAAACCCCAAAACAGATCCATGAAGTCGGGTTGCAAAGTCGCGAGCGACCAATCCATCCAGCGGTCCGCGAACGAGCGCTGCGCGGGTTCCTCGATCCAAAATGAACCCCGGCCATACTTCGCGCTGAGATAGCGAAGGATGCTGTGCGATTCCCACACGGTAACCCCGCCGTCGTCGACGACCGGCACTCGGCCGTGCGGATTCATTTGCTGGAATTCGGGCCGGTCAAGTCCACCAAAAGAACCACCCGCATCGATGTGCTGGTGCTCCAGTCCCAGTTCGCCGACCAGCCACATTACCTTCTGAACATTGAACGAGTTGCGGCGGCCCCAGATCTTCAGCATCAAATTGCCGCCCTACTACCTAACGCCCTGGCACGCCGGCCCCAAGAATCCCTAGTGCTATTTTGTGTAACGTGGGATCACCGGCCGCGACCGATTGTCCACCATCCTGCGCCGAATCGCCCGCCCAGGTGGTCATCACCCCTCCGGCCGCCTCGACGATCGGCATCAGCGCCTGCAGATCGTATGCCTGGTTTTGTGACTCGATGACCAGGTCGATGAGACCGCTGGCAAGCATGCAGTACGCGTAACAATCGCCGCCGTAGCGAGTGAGGCGGGCGGTCCGCGCGATCGCGCGAAACGCCTCGCGTTCTGGCCCCTGGCGAAACATTGCGGGGTCGGTTGCGGAGACAATCGCATCTTCAATGCGGTCGCATTTGCGAACTCGCAGCGGACGCCTGGTCCCGCCATGCTCTAACTCCGCGCCCAAGCGTGAGCCGACGAACGTCTCGCCCGTATAGGGTTGGTGCATCACGCCGACGATCGGTCGGTCGCCATCGTTGAGCGCGATCAGCGTGCCCCAGTGCAGCAGTCCCAGGATGAACGCACGGGTGCCGTCGATTGGATCGATTACCCAGGTGAAGCGCTCGCTACCCGGTTTGAGTCCGTGTTCTTCGCCATGAATGCCGTGACCCGGATATCGGCGTGAGATCTCATTGCGAATAGCTTGCTCGGCATCGCGGTCGGCAATCGTCACCGGATCGAACAGGCCGGAGTCGGCCTTTTTGTTGGTGACATCCAGCGCGCCCCGAAAGTGGGGCAAAATGATGTTACTGGCAACTCTTGCGAGATGACGCGCGAACTCGATGAACTCCACGAGTTGACCATGTGCGACTCCTGACTCCGGCATAGCGTCCCCGCAGGCAACTAAGCGGCTACCGCTCATCATTCCCCAGACATGGTGACCAGAACACCCGCCGGGGACAAGACCGTGCGGGTGAAGGCTTGGTTACAAGAGAATCGCCAATTCAGCCATCCACCACGCGGGCGCAATGAGCTGTGCATTATGCCGAATTTCACTCATAGAGTTAGCGCGCGGAGCGGCTCTATACTTGCGGCGGGCGTCGCTACTCGATGCAAGACGAAAGCGCACCGAAGAGGGGAGCGGTCGAAGTCGTCAACTGGATGCTCAGCAGGGGACGGCACAATACCCATATGCGCGAATTCGGGGACGAGATGTGCCGGCGCATCGTGGCCGCCGGCATCCCGCTGTGGCGCGCATTCTGTTCGGTCGCGACCTTGCATCCGCAGGTCGTCGCCAGTGCCTATACGTGGCGACGCGAAGACCCGGGCGCGGTGCGAAGAACGGCGCCACATGCGTTTACCGAGAGCCCCGAGTGGACCAGCAGTCCAGTGGCCGAGCTCAAACGAACCGGTCGAAGCATCCGTCGGAAAATCTGCGATCCGCGATGCCCGCTCGACTACCCAATCGTCGAGGAACTCCGCGCTGCCGGCGGCACCGACTACGTAGCCATGCCGATGATTTGCTCGAGCGGCGAAATCAACACCATCTCCTGGGCGACCAACCGGGCCGGCGGATTCAGCGAGCCCGAGCTTGCGGATCTGACCGCGATCGCCGACGCGCTTGCCATCATTGTCGAGCTCCAGTCGACTCGCCGGGTGGCACGCTATCTCCTTGATACCTACGTAGGGCATCGTACCGGCGAGAGAGTCTTATCGGGCGCCATCACCCGTGGCAGCCAGGAAACGATCCACGCAGTTATCTGGTACTGCGACCTGCGTGGGTTCACCACGCTCACCGACTCGCTGGCCAAGGACCGAGTGATCGCTCTGTTGAACGAGTACTTCGAAATCGTGGTCGATGCGGTCGCAGCCGAGGGCGGTGAGGCGCTCAAATTCATCGGTGACGCGATGCTTGCGATCTTTGAGCTCGAGAGTCAGACCGAGGTTGCCGGACGGTGCAGGGCAGCCCTGCGGGCGGCCGCGGTCGTGCGGGCGAAGATCAGGGAGCGCAATCTGGCACGCCGAGATGCGGGCGAGTCCGAGATTCGCTTCGGGTTGGCATTGCATCTCGGTGAAGTCAGCTACGGCAACATTGGTGCCCCCAATCGCCTCGACTTCACCGTCGTTGGCCCCGCGGTCAATCATGCGTCGCGACTGCAAAAACTGGCCGGCGAACTTGGTCGTGAGCTCGTAACATCGGCGAGCTTTGCCCTTGCAAGTGGCGTGGAGATGGAGCACTTGGGTCGCCATCAATTGAAAGGGGTCCGCGAGGAGCAGGAGGTTTTTGCGCCAGCAATGGGAGAATTCGGGGGATGAAGCAGCTTCGCGCGAGTTGCGCTACCTAGATGTCGTTATTGCCTGTGTTCATTCGACTCTCCTGAAGGTGGTGGAGACGACTGGGACCGGTGGCGAGGGGAGAGGACGAGATGAAAAAACGAACCGATAGGCGTAAACGCCTCAACGGAGGGCACACGAGGACTGCGGCGACCGCGCCGAAGCGAAAAGCGTCGATTGCCCGGCCACATCTGGAACTCGCCGTTCTGGTGGGTACCCGCAAGTGCGCTCTTATCTACTATGGGGATTCGTCACGCAGGCGATGGCGGGTCGACGGCCCCCATTTTCTGGGACATATCATCGATCACATCGTGTTGGACCCTCGTGATCATAGAACCTTGCTCGCCGCCGCACGCACCGGACACCTTGGACCCACGATCTTTCGATCCCTGGACATGGGTAGGACCTGGACCGAGGCCACACGCCCGCCGATGTTCGGCAGGCCGCCCGAGGGTTTGGCGGAGCGCGCGGTCGACCATACCTGTTCCCTGACGCCGGCGCTGCCGGGCGAACCCGGGGTCTGGTATGCCGGCACCTCGCCCGCGGGAATCTTCCGCAGCGAGGATGGTGGGGCGACCTGGTCCGAGGTCGAAGGGTTCAATCGCAATCCGATGCTTTCCAAATGGGCGCCGCCGGAGAATGTGACGCCGGACAACCAAGTGTTCGGCGCGGTGTTGATCGATCCGCGCCAGGCTTCACACATGTACTACAGTTCCTCAGCGGCGGGCGTGCTTGAGACCAGCGACGGCGGCGGGAGCTGGCGACCGCTCAATCGTAACGTGGAAGCGAATTTCCTGCCTGATCCCTATCCCGAGTACGGGCAGGATACCCATTGTCTGGCGATGCATCCGCGCAATCCCGATCGGCTCTATCAGCAGAATCACTGTGGCATCTACCGGCTCGATCGACCCGACGAAGATTGGCTGCGAATCGGCCACAACATGCCGACTGCGGTCGGAGATGTCGGCTTTGGCATCGTGCTCGACCCGCGTAACGCCGACCGGGCGTGGGTATTTCCGATGGATGCGACCGCCACCTGGCCGCGCACCAGTCCTGATGGCAAACCCGCCGTCTACCAGACGCACGACGGCGGTGCCTCCTGGAAACGACAGGATCACGGCTTCCCGCGCGAGCACGCTTATTTCACGGTCTTAAGACAGGCGTTTGCCGGCGATGGCCTCGATCCGCTGGGTCTCTACTTCGGAACCACTTCGGGCGAATTATGGATTAGTAACGACGAAGGTGAAGGCTGGTCCCAAGCCGCAGCGCACCTGCAGCGCATCCTTTCAGTTGAAGCCGCGGTGCTCGGCTGATGCGCGTGATCATTCCAGGCCAGCTGCGCTCGTACACGCGCGGCGCGGCGGAGGTCGAAATGACCGGTGCCAGCCTGGTCGAAATTCTCGCCAACCTCGACGCGGTTTTTCCGGGAATCCGCTTTCGGATGATCGATGAGCTGGGTCGTATTCGCCCGCACATCAGAATTTTCGTTGCGCGCGAATTGGTTCGGACCATCGACGTGCCGCTGAAGCCGACGGATGAAGTTCAGATCGTCGGTGCACTGAGCGGCGGGTGAGCCGGTTCCCCGCCGTTATGCTGTGGTCGAGTCTGGACCGCGCGCCAAGTGACCACAGCATACGACCGTCTCGGTCGAAGACCATGCGTGGTCCGGATTCTGCGGCGCCAGACAACTGCCTCCGAGAGCACACCTCGAAGTTGAAATGAGAGCGAGACAGCCTGCGCTCCGTAGGACCTCACGGTCACCCTTCCCTGGAGCGTGCTTCTAGCACCTACCAGCGAAGTAATTGATGAGACCTGGACCTCCGCTTTATGTCAGCCCTCACGGCATCGTGTCGGCATGCGCCGAAACAATTCTCGATGCCGATGGAGGTTCCTATGAGCAAGGTTACGGAGGTTGTCGACAGCTATATCGCGGCCTGGAACGAAAGGGACTCAAGCCGCAGGCGAGAACTACTCGCGAAAACCTGGATCGAGAATGGCAGCTACATCGATCCGCATCGGGGCGGGACCGGCTACGAGCAGCTCGGTGCGATGATCCAGATGGTTCACGACGCGTTTCCCCCGGCGTACCGGTTCCGGCTCGCTAGCCGCGTCGACGAGTATGGTGATCGGGTACGCTTTCAATGGGAGGCGGGCGGAGCCAAGGATGCGCCGCTGCACTTCGTCGGAACGGACTTCGCCGTGCTGTGCGAGGATGGCCGCTTCCAGTCGGTAACCGGCTTCGTCGACGAATCGCCCCAGACTGCTGCGGTCAAGGCTGCCAGCTGATCTGACCCGCTGGCCCATCTCAGTCGGACGATTACCTCCGAGGTAATCGTCCGGCCGACGGGAGGTCTGCTAGCCTTAAAGGCATGGAAACCCATCAGAACGCATCGGCGATCGAATTCAACGGGGCCGGACCGCTACTGCGGCGCTGGCGCGAAACACGTCATCTAAGTCAACTCGAACTGGCGCTGGAGGCCGAGGTCTCCGCCCGTCATATCAGTTTCCTGGAGACGGGAAGGGCCACACCCAGCCGCGAGATGGTGCTGACGTTGGCCGAGGTATTGGAAGTTCCCTTGCGCGAACGTAACGTCCTGCTCCAGGCGGCTGGCTACGCGCCGGTCTACCGGGAAACCAACCTGGACGATCCCCGGATGAGCCACGTGCGCGCCGCGGTCGAGTTGATTCTCAAGCAGCACGAGCCGCACAGCGCAATCGCGTTCGATCGGCACCAGGACATCATCATGGCCAATAGCACGTTCACCGGCATGCTCAACGCGGTTCTGCCCGACGAGCCAATCAAGTTGGAGCCGCTCAAGGTGTCGGCGCCCCCTAGGTTGAACCTGCTGCGGCTGATGTTCGATCCGACCAAAATGCGAAAGCTGATTATCAATTGGGAACCAATTGCCAAATCGCTGCTCAATGAGGCATTTCGGAGCGCGGCATGGGCGCGCGACGAGGAGATGGAGAGGCTGCTCGCGGAGATCTTGTCCTACCCTGGTGTGCCGACACGCTGGCGCGAGCCCGACTTCGAGGCGCCACGCGCGCTGATTCTGCCGATCGAAATGGATGTGCGCGGAAAAGTGGCGCGCATGTTCAGTACCGTTACCACGGTCGGCAGACCGCAGGACGTGACCCTCGAGGAACTCCACATCGAGGCATTCTATCCGGCAGACGAAGAATCAAAGTCACTCTTCTACGCGCGCCAGTAGCGCGGTCACGCCTTCGTTTGCCCAAGCGCACGATATTCGGCTTCGAGTATGCCCATTACGATGGTGTCGTGATATTTGCGACCGAAGAAGCGTTGCTCGCGTAGAGCCCCTTCGCGCTTGAAGCCGCACCGCTCGTATGACGCGATCGCATGCGCATTGAAATCATAAACGTGTAGCCATAGACGGTGCAGGTTCAGCTTGTCGAAAGCGAGCCTCATGAGCACCAGCATCGCATCGGTGCCGTAGCCGCGGCCCCAGTACTGTTTGTCGCCGATCATTATGCCGAGAGCGGAATGGCGGTTTATCCAGTCGATGCCGTGCAGGCCCAAGGCACCGATGAAGCGGCCGTCCGCCAGGGTCTCGATCGCAAAGGTCTTCTCGGTCGAGGATTCGGACAGACCAAACTTCTCAATAAATTCGCGTTCGGCGATCGATGAAACCGGATACGAGAGCATGCCGCTGCCGAGAAATTGGGTGACCTCTTCGTCGTTAATCCATTTGATTACCGCGTCGAGATCGGACATCTCGTAGCCTCTCAGTCGCACCAGTTTACCGTCCATCGGTCGACTCCTTTCTTGGCCGCAAACAAAAAGGGCAGCCCCTTTTTGGAAGCTGCCCTTTAGGGGGTTAATCTGGTTACTTTCGTCAGTTCCCTTTGGGCAGCCCCAGTACCCGCTCGCCGATGATGTTGTGCTGGATCTCGCTCGTGCCGCCAGCGATCGTCAGTGCGCGCGATGCGAGCATGCGATACGACCATATGCCCCGGTCGACCGCGAAGGGCGCTTTGAATTCCAATTGCGCGTAGGGTCCGAGCAGTTCCATCGCGAACTTGCTCATCTTCAGATTGAGCTCACTGGTGCCCAGCTTCAACACCGAGCCTTCGGGTCCGGGCGGCAGGCCTTTCAGGCGCCGGGTGAGCTGGCGAAAGCCCGTGTACTTAAGTGCCAACGCCTCGCCCGCGAAGCCGGAAATTTTTTGGCGCACGCTGGAATCGTCCCACGCGGTCTTTCCGTTGCTCCGCACCGCCCGGGCCAAGTCCGCGAGTTCGCGGACCTGCCCCAGCAGATCGCGTCCGCCTCCGATACCGGAACGTTCGAACATCAAGGTAGTGATAGCGACCTGCCAGCCCTGATTCTTCTCACCGATCAGGTTCTTCTTGGGCACCTTGACGTCCTCGAAGAAGACCTCGTTGAAATTCGCATCGCCGGTAATCTGCACCAGCGGACGAACGGTTACCCCGGGCGAGTGCATGTCGACCAGCACATAGCTGATGCCCTTGTGCTTGGGAGCACTGGGATCGGTACGCACCAGCAGGATGCACCAGTCTGCGTGATGCGCATCGGAGGTCCAGACTTTCTGACCGTTGACGATGAAGTAGTCACCTTCCTCGATTGCGCGGGTCTGGAGTGATGCGACATCGGAACCCGAACCGGGTTCGGAATATCCCTGGCACCAGATCTCATCGCCCGAGAGGATCTTTGGAACGTAGCGTTTCTTTTGCTCCTCGGTACCCCAGTGAATTATCGTGGGGCCAACCAGCATGATGCCGAGACCATTGACGAGCTGCGGGGTATTCGCCGCTGCCATCTCCTCGTTATAGATGAGCTGCTGGGTTAGGGTGGCTCCGCGGCCCCCATATTCCTTCGGCCAGCTTAAGCCGACCCAGCCGCCCGAGTGCATCTTGCGATGCCACTGCAGACGGCGCTGCCAGTCATCCTTGCTTCCTTCGTGCATGAAGTCGGTGCGATCGTCTGCAGCCGAGCTCTGCGCGGGGCGATTCTTCTGAAGCCAGGCGCGTAATTCCTGGCGGAACGCCTCGTCTTCGGCGCTGAACCTGAAATCCATCCACTAGCCTCCAGTGATTAGGAGAACCGCGCGTCAAGGGCGCAATTTCGATGCCGACCCGCCGCCGAACCCCTATCGACTGCTATATAAACCGTGCTTCGAAACTGGCGCAAGGAGGCGGTCGCGGCGATGCGTCTCGTGACCAAGCGCGCATCGCGCGGGCTGGCAAAGCGGATGGATCGTTCTTGGCTATTTCGCGGTTTGCGCCATGCGAAGGTATACGCCGGGATCGGTACGTTCCATCTGGCGCTCGGGGAACTGCGGCGCGGTGAAGCCGAAGCGCTGGTACAGCCCGTGGGCATCTTTAGTGCCGAGCAGCCAGCGGCGTAGTTTCTGGAGATCGGGATGGTGCACGATCTCCGCCATCAGGGCTTTGGAAATGCCACGGCCGCGCCACGGAGCGAGCACGAAAACGTCGGCAATGTAAGCGAAAGTCGCGTAGTCGCTTACGACCCGCGCGAAAGCGATGTGCTGATCGCGACAGTACACGCCGAAACACAGCGAGTTCTGGATTGCGCGTTCGACGAGGTCGCGCGGAATTCCCTCGGCCCAATATGACTCGCGCAGAAAGCCATGAATGACCCCCACGTCGAGTCGGGCCGGGTCGGTACTGATCAGATAGTCATCGAAGATTCGTTCCACCAGTCTTGCCATTGCTGTCCCTCCTGGCGTCGGGCAGGAGATAGTTGGCGACATATTCGGGAACCTCGACGCCGCCTATCAGGCGATCGTCGGCGACCGCTGCGCCGGTTGCCATTTTCAAAGGAATGACCCCGGCCCAGATCGGGAGCGCGTAGTCCTCCGCTTCTTCACTCGGTCCGCCGGTACGGACCTTGGCCGACGCCTCGGTGATGGGGAGACTGAGCACGCTGGTCGCGGCCAGTTCTTTGGGGTGGGGCGGGCGTGCATCTTGCCATCTGCCCGGAGAGACGTGCTCCACCAGCGCATGCAGCGCGCGCAGCTTTGCGTCCTGGTCGGTCACTTCCTCGGCAGCTCCGAGAATTACCGCCGAGCGGTAGTTGATGGAGTGATGGAACGCGGAGCGCGCCAGGATCAGCCCATCGACGTGGGTCACGGTGACACACAGCGGAATGCCGCCGGCCGCGGTGCGCAACATCCGACTGGCGGCCGAGCCGTGGACGTAGAGCCGCTCCCCGATCCGCACGTGCAGGGTGGGAACCACGAACGGCGCATCGTTATGAACGAATCCGACATGACAGAAAAGGGCGCTGTCGATGATCTGGTAGACAATCTCCCGATCATAGGAGCCGCGCTGGGGCATGCGTTTGAGGCGGGTGCGTTCAGTCGGCTGCAGTGCTTCCATCTTCTGCTCCATTATGTAACAGTACAAACTGATGAACGTATCACCACATTACCAGATTCGGGGAAAATCAGGCAACCAGATCGCCGCCAGCATCGAGGAAGCGATCCGCAACGGAGGGATCGCCGCAGGCGCGCGGTTGCCCGCGATCCGGTCGCTGGCGGGGCACCTTGCGGTGAGCCCCACCACGGTGGCGGCCGCATACCAAACCCTGCGGGTACGCGGACTGTTGCATGGCAGCGGACGGCGCGGGACGGTGGTCAATCGGCGTCCACCGCTGGTAACCCCGACGATGCCGCGTCTGCCCGCGGGAGTGCGCAACCTGATGGACGGAAACCCCGATCGCAGGTTGCTGCCTTCGCTGAGCGACGCGATTCGACACCTCACGTGCCCTGCTCCCCTCTACGGCGGGGCTTCAGATCGGCCAGAACTGCTCGCCCTGGTGCGCGCGCAGTTTGAGGCGGACCACATCGCGGCTCAGGCAGTGGCGGTGGTGGGCGGGGCGATGGACGCCATCGAGCGCGTGCTGCAGGCCCATCTCAGGCCCGGTGACCTGGTTGGGGTAGAGGATCCCTGCTACCGGGGAACGCTCGATTTGATCTCGGCGCTGGGACTGGTCGCGGAACCGATCGCGATCGACGAGAACGGACCCCGGCCGGAAGCGCTGGCGGGCGCGCTCCACGCCGGCATTTCCGCGGTCATGGTTACGCCGCGTGGTCAGAACCCCACCGGCGCTGCGCTGGAGCGCAAACGGGTTTCCGCGCTGTCGGCAATCCTGGCGCGGTATCGCGAGGTCCTCCTTATCGAGGACGATTTCACGGGACCTATTTCCGGTGTCCGTGCTTTTTCCCTGACCGCGGGGCGGGAGCGCTGGGCGGTAGCGCGGTCGGTGTCGAAGTTTCTCGGACCCGACTTGCGCCTGGCCTTCATCGCGGGAGATCCGTTAACCGTCGCGCGCGTCCAGGGACGCCAACATCTTGGTCCGCGCTGGATCAGTCATATTCTGCAGGAGGCGGTCGTTGCGTTATGGTCCGATGTGAAGACCGCGCGCTTGATCAAGCGTGCCGCGGAGACCTACACGCTTCGGCGCGAGGCACTTATCCGGGCGCTGAAGGAGCATCGGATTGAAGCGCGGGGTCGCTCCGGGCTCAACGTCTGGGTGCCGGTTGTGGAGGAGACCAGCGCCGTGCAGTCACTCCTTAATGACGGATGGGCGGTCCTGGCCGGTGAATCGTTTCGACTGAAGGCACCTCCCGGACTACGCGTCATGACCGCGACCCTGGAAGTGGAGGAGGCACCGCGGCTTGCCCGTGCCATCGCCGCGGCGGTACGTTCGCGCTCCGCGTCGCACGTCGTGTGAAGTGGGCCTATCCTTTTGGCAAACCCAGCACCCGCTCGCCGATGATGTTGTGCTGGATCTGATTGGTTCCGGCCGCGATCGTGCCGCCGCGCGCCGCCAGCATCTTGAACAGCCAGTTACCCTTGTCGATCGCATAAGGCGCATGATGCTCGATTTGCGAGTAGGCGCCCAGCAGCTCCATGGCAAACATCTGGATGCGCAGGTTCAGTTCGGTACCACAGAGCTTCTGGATCGATCCTTCGGGGCCGGGCGGGAGACCCTTCAGCCGGCGTGTGAGCTGGCGAAACCCGGTGTACTTGAGCGCCTGCTGTTCGCAGTAGAACTCCGCGACCCGCTGTCGCACGCCGGCATCGTCCCAGGCCTTGCGCCCGTTGCGTTCAACCTTCTGTGCCAGCTTGACCAGCTCGTGGACCTGTCCACCGGTGCCGCCACCCGCGCCGTTGCGTTCGAACATCAGGGTGGTGATCGCGACTTGCCAGCCCTGGTTTAAGTTCCCGACGATGTTCTTCTTGGGCACCCGCACGTCTTCGAAGAAGACTTCGTTGAATCCGCGGGCTCCGGTCATTTGCACCAGCGGACGAACGGTGATGCCGGGACTTCGCATATCGACAAGGAGATAGCTGATGCCTTTGTGTTTCGGCGCCGCAGGGTCGGTGCGTACCAGCAAAAAGATCCAATCCGAGAACTGCGCGTTGGAAGTCCAGACCTTCTGCCCGTTCACGACGAAGTCATCGCCATCTTCCACCGCGCGGGTTTGCAGCGAGGCCAGGTCCGAGCCGGACCCCGGTTCGGAGTATCCCTGGCACCAGATTTCCTCTCCGGTAAGCACCTTGGGGATGTAACGCTTCTTCTGGTCCTCGGCGCCCCAGTGCATCAGGGTAGGTCCGATCAAGCTCACCCCCGATCCGATAAAGGGCAGTGGGGCGCGCACCCGCGCGAGTTCCTGATGGTAGACGATGGTCTGCAGGATGCCGAAGCCGCGGCCGCCGTATTCCTTGGGCCAATCGACACATGTCCAGCCTCCGGACGCGAGCTTCTTGAACCATTTGACCCGTCGGTTCCATTCGCCCTCGTCTTCCGCGAAGAAGTCGAGATCAGCGTCTTCACGTTCGGGCCGGTTCTTGTCGAGCCACGCGCGGAACTCCGCGCGAAACTTTTCGTCTTCGGGCGTGAAATTGAAATCCATCGATCGTCCCCGTTGTGTGTGCGGCCGCTTTTTCTTAAGCGTACGACCCGTTTGCGTGAATAAAGTTCGCACAGAAAGCGCCTGAAGCGCAAAGACTTAAGCGCCCGGTCCACCTCGTTTGACATCATCGCGGCAATCGCGGAAATTCAGGGCATCCCGCCATGCAAATCAGAATCGAACTTCCCGGCGACGTCTTCGATGCGCAGTTTCGGCCAGCGGATTTTCGCGAGCGGGTGCGCGAACTGGCCATTCTCGAGCTGGTGCGGGTCAAGCGCCTGCACGAGCACGAAGCGCAGGAGATGCTGGGAGTTACACGCTGGCAGCTCGTGGAGCGGATGAAAGCTTCCGGAATCTCTCCGACCGAGGAAGTGTTCGACAACATCCGCGATGAACTCACCCGGGCTATCGGGATCAGACGCGCCCGCGTCAAGAACGGCGAATCGCGTAAATAGCGACCGTCCGGAGGAGCTCTACCATGAAGGCCGCGGCTTTCAAGCAGCAAAACCAGATGGCGATCATCGAAGTGCCGCAACCGCATCCCGGTCCCGGCGAAGTCGTGCTCAAAGTCCACAACTGCGGAATCTGCGGCTCGGATCTTCATGCCTGCCAATATGGGATGGGTCTGGCACCGGACACAGTTATGGGCCACGAGTTTTGTGGCGAGATCTTCGAGCTCGGGCCGGGCGTGAAAGGATTCAGCGTGAGGGAACGCGTCACGGCGCTGCCGTTCATCTCATGCGGAGAGTGCGAGCCGTGTCGGCGGGATGATGGAATGCACTGTGGCGCGACGCGCGGGCTCGGTCTCGGTCAGCTGCCCGGCGCCTATGCTGAATACGTAATGTGCGGCGGGCAGAGCTTGCTCAAGCTGCCGGACAACGTCGATTCTCGGGCGGGGGCGCTGGTCGAGCCGCTTTCGGTGGGGCTTCACGGAGTGAACCGCGCGCAGCTTAGGTCCGGCGAGGGCGTGGTGGTGATGGGTGCGGGACCGATCGGGCTTTCGACCCTGGTCTGGGCCAAGGCCAAGGGGGCTGCTGCGGTCGTAGTTTCGGAGCTGGCTCCGGGACGCACGGAACTTGCCATGAAGCTTGGAGCCAGCGCCGTCGTGAACCCGACCACGGAGAACCCCGCGGACAGAATGCGCGCGCTGACCGGACGGGAGCCCGAAGTGGTTTTCGAATGTATCGGTGTGAAATCCACCCTCGATGCGGCGATCAGCACGGTTGGCCTGCATGGCCGCGTGGTGGTTCTGGGGGTCTGCATGGAGCCGGACCAGATCCGGCCGCTTACCTGCATCCTCAAGGAGATCGGGATCGAATTTATCGTCGGATACACGCGTGCCGAGTTCCAGGAAACCGTCGATGCGCTGGCGTCAAGGCGGATCGATCCCCGCCCGATGATTACCGACATCATTAGTGTCGATCGCGTGCCGGAGATGTTTGCGGCGCTGAAGAGCCCCGGGGCGCGCGCCAAGGTGATGGTCGAGTTCCCCCACTAGCCGCATAGACTGGTCTGTGCCACTCGCGCCATTTTTCAGGGTGACCGAGGAACCCCAGGAAGCGGCTAAGACTTTGCAAGCTTGCGAGCGGCCACGCGGCTGAAGGTCAGAAGTCTGCCGGCGTCGGCGAGGACAACCGGAGCGTCGGGGTTGTCCGGCTGGGTGCTTGATTTCCAGATTTCGGCCGCTTCCGGCATTTCTTCTGCGCAAACCACCTCAACCGTGCCGGTTTTCTCCCAGTGCCACCGCCACCACGCCGGCGAGTGAAAAGAGTGCCACTGCTGATTGAAGTAGAAGTCGCGCAGATATTCCGGAATCTCGTCGTTGCGCAACTCACGCGTGAGTCCGGGACACGCGATCGCCAGCTGGCCGGCGGGTTTGAGGAAGCGCACCAGCTTTTCCAGGTACAAATCGTCGGTGCCGAAGTAGTGGTATGCATCGACGCTCAGGATGGCGTCGAAGAATTCGTCAGGGTAGGGCAGCGCCCTGGCCTCGGCATGAATCGGGAAGACCTGCTCTTCGAGACCCGCCTGGCGAATTCGTTTCCAGTTGTCGGTTGCGGCAATCCACAAATCTGTCGCCCACACCTGCACGCCGAATTCCCGGGCCAGAAAAATCGAACTGATCGCCTTGCCGCAGCCGAGATCCATGACGCGCATTCCCATCGCGAGCTCTGTGCGCGCGCATAGCGACTCCATGAGCCACAACACGTGCGGGCCCATTAGATTGCCCGGCACCAGTTCCTCGTAGTTGGCGGATCGCGGAAACAGCGCGTTCATCAGGCCAGCCGCAGAAACTCTCGCAACGCGGCCAACGACTCAGACTCGCTGAGCGAGGGGGCGTGTCCGACCCCGGGAATCTCGGCGACGGTCACATCGGTGTGGGTGGTGCGCATCTGTCGCGCGGTAAGCGGCGCCAGGATGTCGCTCTGCGAGCCACGCACCACCAGAATCGGACAGCTGATCCGTGCGAACGGCACCCACAGGTCCAGCCGTTGCTGGGCGGCACCGCCCCGAGGTGGGCGACGAATCGATGGGTCCATTTTCCAGGTCAGTCCGCCCCGAGGGGCCGGCTTAACCGACCACTTGGCCCACTCGCGCAGAGCATCCTCGGGCATGTCGGCCATTCGTGGATAGACGCTCCGGTAATAGGCCGCGACTTCGCCGAGGTCCTTGAACGTGTCCGGCGCCTCGCTGACGTAGGACGAAATTCGCGCGCTTCCCGCCGAATCGATCTCCGGACCGATATCATTCAACACCAGGCGTTCAACCCGTTCAGGCCATCCCCCCGCGAACATCATCGAAATGACTCCACCCATCGAAGTCCCGATGAGCGAGATCCTGGCGATCTCGAGCGCTTCCAGAATGGCGCTCAGATCGTTGGCGTAGTGTTGATGCAAATATTCGCGAGCCGGTCCCCACGCGCTGTCGCCGCGGCCGCGCACATCAACCGAGAGCACGTGGTAGCGAGCGGAAAGGTGCGGCGCGAGCTCATCGAAGTTGTGCGCGTTGCCGGTAAATCCGTGGATGCAAACCAGCCACGGCAAGTGATCTCCGCCGTAATCGAGGTAGTGAAGCCGAAGGCCGTTTGCGTGAATGAACTTGTCTTCCGCCATCGTCATGCGGCGCCCCGCGACGAGTGTAGGCATAAGCGTGGCGTCGCGCCAATGACGAGCGCGGCTTGATGGTGGTATAGAGGAGTCGCCGAGGGAGGCGTGAAATGGCTGCGGAATTCAAAATCGAAGGCGAAGTCGACAAACGTTTTGAGAACGTACGCAAGGCGTTTGCCGAAAATTTCGAAAAACGGGGTGAGCTTGGCGCGGCGGTCACGATGGTCATCGACGGACGGCCGGTAGTTGATTTGTGGGGCGGTTATTTCGACAAGGCGAAAAATCGCCCTTGGAATCGCGACACGCTGGTAAACATCTACTCCACCACCAAGGGCCTGACGGCCACCTGTGCCCATCAGCTGATCGATCAGGGCAAGCTCGACCCTGACGAACCGGTGTCACGCTATTGGCCGGAGTTTGCCCAAGCCGGAAAAAAAGATCTCCCGGTCCGCTACCTACTCAGCCATCGTGCTGGCTTGCCCGCCATCCGGAAGGTCCTCGCCGAAGAGGCGTTGTTCGATTGGGATACCATGGCAGCGGCGCTGGCCGAACAAGAGCCGTGGTGGCAGCCAGGAACGAAACACGGCTATCACGCACTGACCATCGGGTGGTTGGTTGGAGAAGTCATTAGGAGGATTACCGGCAAGGGGTTGGGCAAATACTTCCGTGAGGAAATTGCCGAGCCGCTCAAGCTCGATTGTCATATCGGATTGGATGCGGCACACGACTCGCGAGTCAGTGACCTGCTTCCGGCGCCGCCACCCGGTCCCGACGAACCAAACTTGTTCGTCGAGGCGATGAAGGAACCGGAGGGGGCAACCGCCAAAGCGTTTCTGAATCCACCAGTCCTGACCAAGCCTAACCTGGTTAACACCCGTTCGTGGCGCGGAGCTGAACTCGGTGCCGCCAACGGGCACACCACCGCGAGATCCCTGGCCCGCCTGTACGGATCGCTGGCTCGCGGCGGTGAAATCGACGGCTACCGAATCGTCCGTCCCGAAGCGTTGGAGAGGTTCTATGCAGAACAATCCTACGGTCCCGATCAGGTGTTGATGCAGATGCCGACGCGCTTCTCGATGGGGTACATGCTGTCGCAGCCCGGCGCGATGTTCGGTCCCCACCGTAAAGCCTTCGGCCATCCGGGAGCGGGTGGCTCACTGGGCTTTGCCGACCCACAGGCCAAGGTCGGGTTTGGCTATACCATGAACCAGATGGCGAACGGGCTGCTTATCGACCCACGCGCATCCGCGCTGATCGATGCGTTTTACGCGGCCCTAGGGTGAGCGAGGCCAAGGCTCCGGCGAGCCATTGTCTCTCCGGGCTCGCAGAGCAGACGCCGGCGTTCATCGCCACTCCCCAAACGGACCCTACCGGTGCCCGGCGTGGTCGGGCGTTAGTGGGGTTGCGGCCGCAGTGTAGAATCTGATCCGGATGAAATTGCGAGGCGCAATCTCCGGCTTTGGTGAAGTTGCGGCGAAAGCGCATTTGGCGGGATGGCGCACGCGCGAAAACGTCAACCTTGGGGTGATTCACGATCCCCTCGCGGAACGTCGCCACGAAGCTATTCGACTGGTCAAAAACGTTCGCGTCTACGACGACCTTGAGCTGATGCTCGACGGCGAGGCGCCAGATTTTGTCGATATCGCGAGTCCACCAGCGCTACACAGCAGCGCCGCTCGCACGGCGCTGAACGCCGGAGCACATGTACTCGTGGAAAAACCCCTCGGCCTTTCGCTGGCTGAGTTCGACGAGGTTGCGGCGGTGGCGCGCGCCAAGCAGAGGGTCCTGATGTGCGTGCACAACTGGAAGTTTGCGCCCGCGTATTCTCTGGCGCGCGCTATGGTCGCTGAAGGGCGAATCGGTTCGGTCCAGTCTGTCTCCCTGGAGCGCCTGCGTGTCGAACCGGCGGGAAAGGGCGGACCCGGGGCGGCGTGGCGTAGGTCGGGAGCGTCGGGCGGCGGAATTCTCATCGATCACGGATGGCACGTCTTTTACCTGATGCAGTGGCTGATGGGTGGAGCGTCGCCGCGCGCGGTTACGGCAACTCTTTTCACCAACCCTGAGGGGGTCGAGGAAACCGCCGAGGTCCAGGTGACCTTCGGCGCCGGTCAGAGCGCGCGTGCCAACCTGTCGTGGCGCGCCGGACAGCGGCGAACCCATGCGACGATCGTTGGAACGAGCGGATCGCTCGAAATTGGTAGTGAACGGCTCCTTCTGACCGAGGGGCAGCGACCCTCCGAGGAGCTTTTGGTGCATGACATCCCGGACGACTCATATCATTCCGCCTGGTTTTCCGGAGTCGCGGGGGAGTTCGAAGGGGCGATTTCGGAAGGCCCCAATTCGAGCATTGCGCAGTCTAATCTGGTCGAGGCGCGGCGCGCTCTGGCCTTGATTGTCGCGGCACGAGTCTCCGCGAAAAACCGAGGCTCTCAAACAGATATTATCGCCTGACCATCGGTCAGGCGACGCGGTCGCGTCCTGGAGGAGCGCCTGACCGACCGGACGGGTTCATATTGACTTTGCATCAAATGACGTTAGAGTTACGATTGACCGACAGGTTAGCGACCGCTCTTCAATAAGTAATAGCTATGAGCACCCCAGAAACGAGGCCGGTCTCTCATGATTCGCGCAGCGCGCAGGACTCGCGGGATGAAATCCTGAAGGCGGCGATGCATCTGTTTGCTAACCGCGGGTTCCACGAGACTTCGATGTCGGAGGTCGCACGCGAGGCGCACGTCAGCAAGGCTCTGATCTTTTGGCACTTCAAGACCAAGGAAGAGCTGTTCGTTGCGGTGTTGAACCGCCTGCTCGAACCGTACTTCATCGATTTTGCCGAAGAGGCCGGGGTACTCGACGAGCGTGCGCAAATCAGGAAACTGGTCGAATTCTACCTGGACTTCGTGCGCGACAACGCCAGCTCGGTCCGGTTCTTCCTCGCACAGATGCTTCACGACCAGCGGTTCTCGGAGGGGCTTAACGAGCAGGTGCTGAAAATCTATTCGGGCTACCGAGGCATGTTGGTCGAGCTCATCGCCCGGGCGCAGCAGAAGCGGCTCTGTGCCCTCAGGTTTACGCCGCAAGCCGCTGCGGGATTCCTGCTTTCGGCGCTCAACGGGATCCTGATTGAGCATCTGTTCATGGCCAACAATCCGCTCGATTCGGAAGAGGCGGTGGCGATGGTTAGCGAGTGGCTGTTTGGCCAGGAAACCCCTTCGGGTGGCGGCAAGGCCGTCGCCTGATCTTCAGAATCGTCGCGGGAGAGATTGATGCGGGTACCCCTCAAACAAATGATCGATCTGGGTCGCTACATCGGCCGGAAAAAACGGGCTGGCGAGAAGTACTTTCCGATCGTGCTGATGCTGGAGCCGCTGCACGCCTGCAACCTGGCGTGCGTGGGATGCGGGAGAATCGTCGAATACAAGGACACTATCCGCGATATGATGCCGCTGGAGCAGGCGCTCGAGTCGGCCAACGAGTGCGGCGCACCCATCGTGTCGATCTGTGGCGGTGAACCGCTCATGTACAAGCACATTGCGCCGCTCACCACCCGGCTCATCGAGGAGCAGAAGCGTCACGTGATGATCTGCACCAACGCAATCCTGCTGGAGCGCTTCGTCAAGCAAGTTCCGCCGAGTCCATACTTAAGCTTCAACCTCCACATCGATGGCATGCGCGAAACCAACGATCGCGTGCTCGATCGGGAGGGGCATTTCGACATCGTCGTGAAGATGATCAAGATGCTCAAGAGCAAAGGCTATCGTGTACAGACCAATACCACGGTCTTTCGTGAAACCGGCGCGGAGGAGCTCGAAGACCTGGTTAAGATGCTCCAGGGACTCGGGGTGGACGGCATGCTGCTGTCTCCCGGTTATCACTACCAAGTGCTGACCAACGACGATCTCTACCTCAAGAAAGAGGATATGCCCTACAAGTTCGTCCGGGTCCGGAAGCTGGCCGACGACTACAAGATTATCAATACGCCGATCTATCTCGACTACCTGGTTGGTGAGCGCGATCTCACGTGCAGTCCATGGACCACCGTCACTCGCAACCCGCGGGGATGGAAGGGCCCCTGCTACCTGATCACCAACGGCCATTATCCGAGTTTTAAAGAGTTGCACGAAGCGACGGACTGGGAGTTCTATCGCAGCAAACAGGACATCCGCTGTCGCGACTGCAAATTGCATTCGGGCTTTGAGGGGACGGTGGCGCTGGAATTCGGAAAGAGTCTCAAGGATTCGTGGCGAATGGTTCGCCACTATATGTCCTGAACTAATGCTCATGGTGGGCCGTCGGAAACGGCGGCGCCGCTCTGCTCGCGCGGGGCACCCCGGCCTGGGCGACGGCAGCAGCTTTGTGATCGTTAGGAAAGTGTTTCAACTCGATCGCTATTTGAAGGAGCGCGCCGCGCTGGTGGAACGAGCGCTCGCTCAAGTCATCCCGGAGCCGGTCGGATCCGAGGCCCGCCTGCTTGAGGCGATGCGTTACAGTCTGCTTGGTGGAGGCAAACGGCTGCGCCCTATCCTAGCGCTGGCCGCTTGCGAAGCGGTTGGGGGCGGACCGGAGCGCGCGATCGGTTTCGCCTGCGCGGTCGAGATGATCCACGACTACTCGCTGATCCACGACGACCTACCCTGCATGGACAATGACGATCTGCGACACGGGCGGCCGACCAATCACCGCCGCTATGGCGAGGCGCTGGCAACCTTGTCGGGTGATGGGCTGCTGACCGACGCGTTCAGGGTGCTGGCAAGTTCGGCCAGCGACGGCGTTCCGTCTGCAATCTTGTTGCGGGCGATCGCGGACCTGGCAGCCGCCGCCGGCTCGGGGGGAATGGTTGGCGTACAGGTTATCGACCTGCAAAGTGAAGGGGCGCCGTTGTCACTGGACGAACTAAAGCTGCTGCACGCAAAAAAAACCGGGGCGCTGTTTCTTGCCTCAATTGTCGGCGGCGCACGGATTGGCGGCGGGTCAGAGCCACAACTTGTAAACCTCGATCATTACGCGCGCGCGCTGGGACTCGCCTTCCAGGTGGTTGACGACCTGCTGGATGTTGAGGCGAGCACCGAACAGATGGGCAAGCGGACCGGGAAAGACCAGGCCGCCGGCAAGGCGACCTTCCCGTCGCTGCTGGGTCTCGACAAGTCGCGGCAATTCGTGCGCCAGCTGGAGCAACAAGCACGGGAAGCTCTGAGCGGGTTTGGCCCCACCGCCGAACCGCTCCGCGCGATCGCGACTTTCGTGGTGGAGCGCAAGCAGTGAGCGCCGCCGCAGCATCGTTTCATTCTTTGCACCTGCGCCGCGCTGTCCTGGTCGCCCCGGGGCAGCTGGAAATTCGCGCTTTCATTCCACCGCGTCTCGCGGCGGGAGAAATTCTGGTGCAAGTCCGCTGCGCGTTGAGCTGTGGGACCGATCTGAAGGCGTGGCGCCGCGGCCATCCGCTCTGGAAAATGCCGATGCCGCTCGGACACGAATTCGCCGGCGTGGTGGCCGATGTCGGCGCAGGAGTGGGAGGCTTCGCCGCCGGCGATGAAATAATGGCTACGCCGACCGCGCCGTGCGGGGCCTGCTTTTATTGCGACCGGGGCCAGGAGAACCTCTGCGCCACCGCGATCGACAAGATGGTGCTGGGCGCCTACGGTGACATGCTGATTCTTCCGGCCCATATCGTTTCGAAGAACGTCTTCTCCAAGCCGCACGATTTGCCGTTTGAAGAGGCTGCCCTGCTGGAGCCGCTCTCGTGCGTGGTTCACGCGCAGGCGATGGCGATGCCCGAGCGGCACGAGCGGGTGCTGATTCTTGGCGCCGGCCCGTTCGGACTGCTGCACATGATGGCGCTGCGGGCTGCCGGGGTGCGCGAGGTCGCGGTCGCGGGACGCGGCGACGCACGCCTCCGGTGGGCGGGTGAAATGGGTGCCGACCGAGTGATCGACGTGCGGCGTCAAGATGCTGCCGCGGCCGCGGCCCAGCTCAACAGCGGGTTTGGTCCGGACCTGGTAATCGAGTGCACCGGCCAGGTCGATGGCTGGAGCGACGCGCTGGCGCGGACCCGGCGCGGCGGCCGGGTGGTGCTTTTCGGGGGATGCCCGCCGGGAACCTCGCTGACGGTTGACACGCGGCGCATGCACTACGATGGCCTGACCATGATTGCGCCCTTTCACTATCGGCTGCGCGACGTGCGGCGAAGCTTTGAACTTTTAAGCGAGCGCAGGCTCGGCGCTGAACGCCTGATCACTGCGCATCGCAGTCTGAACGACCTCGCCGACGTCTTTGCGATGATGGACCGCGGCACGGTCCTCAAGTGCGCGGTAGTCCCCTAGGCAACAAAATGAGTAAGCGCAGATGAGTGAGCTTGCAGAAGTGGTCTCCGAAACCCTGAGCGCGTCAGCCTACCCCCGCGAGGAGGCGCTGGCGAAGCTCGACTACGCGATCGAACGCGCGCAGCGCTCACTTATCGAAAAGCAGGACGCCGAGGGCTACTGGCACGCGCCGCTGGAAGCAAACGCGGAGATGAACGCCGAGTTCATCATCTTCAATCACTTCATGGACACGGTGGACGTCGAGCAGGAAGCGAAGCTCAAGAAGCTTTTGCTCGATCAACAGAACGCCGACGGCAGTTGGAGCCTGTTTCCGGAGGGACCAGGCCATCTTTCGACTTCGATCGAAGTGTACTTCGCCCTAAAGCTCGCCGGCATGCGTGCGGGCGACGAGCCCATGATGCAGGCGCGGCGCTGGATTTTGTCGCAAGGCGGAATCGAGAACTGCGGTACCCTGGCGCGCTTCTATCTAGCGGCGATGGATCAGGTTCCCTGGGACGCAACGGCGTCCGTGCCGGTCGAAGTAGCGCTGCTGCCGAACTGGTTTCCGTTCAACATGTACGAACTCTCGTCTTGGGCCCGGGGCACGACTTTCGCGCTCATGATTCTGCAGGCGACACGGCCAGTGGTCAAAGTAAGTTATCAGGAAGGAGTCCTCGAGCTGTACATCCAGCCGCCGCATTTCACCAGGTTCAAGCAGCCTCCCCCCAAGCGCGCGCTTTCGCTGCGCACCGTGTTCAACCTGATCGACAAAGTGCTGCGCATCTATGACCATCACAACCTCAAAGGGTTGCGCGCCCGAGCGCTTGCTTACGCCGAAAATTGGATCGTGGAACATCAGGACGCCAACGGCTCGTGGGGCGGGATCCAGCCGTGCTACCTGCTGAGCGCGATGGCCCTGAAAGCGCTCGGCTATCGCAATCATCATCCGGTGCTGAAAAAAGCGATCGACGCCTCCCGGGAGCTGGTCTGGGACCTCGGCGACGCCCTACTCGTCATGCCGTGTGTATCCCCCAACTGGGACACTGCGTTGGCGGCCAAGGCGCTCATCGACTCGGGCATCCCCGGAGATCACCCGGCGCTGCGCGGTGCCGCCCGCTGGCTGGTCGAACATCAGATTTTCAGGCGCGGCGACTGGTCGATAAAGCGGCCGTCTCTGGATCCGGGGGGATGGGCCTTTCAATTTTACAACGATTGGTATCCGGACGTGGATGATTCGGCCGTCATCCTGATGGTGATTGCGGAAGCCGCGTGCGACGACTCGGCGCGACGTGAACGTGCGATCACCTGCGGCGCCACCTGGGTCATGGGGATGCAATCGAAAGACGGCGGCTTTGCGGCCTTCGATGTTGACAACGATTCGCATTGGCTCAACAGCCTGCCGCTCGCCGACGTGGAAGCCGTGACCGACCCCTCCTGCGCCGATTTAACCGGCCGTGTGCTCGAGATGATGGCGGCCGTCGGCTACCAGCAGGACCATCCGGTCGCGCGCCGCTCAATCGAGTGGTTGCGCCGCAACCAGCAGGCGGATGGTGCGTGGTGGGGACGGTGGGGCGTTGCATATGTCTACGGCACCTTCTCCGCTCTGTCGGGTTTGCACGCCATCGGGTACGACATGAAACAGCCTTGGATCCAGCGTGCGGTCGATTGGCTTAAGTCCAAGCAGAATCCAGACGGGGGATGGGGCGAAAGCCCGCTTGCCGACCGGGATCCCTCCTGGCACGGTCGCGGCACCAGCACCGCATCGCAAACGGCATGGGGGATTATCGGTTTACTGGCCGGCGAAGATGGGGCAGGCGAGCAGGTGCTGCGCGGAGTGCAGTGGCTGGTCGAGCGCCAGAACGAGAACGGCGCTTGGGAAGAAAACGAGTTCACCGGCACTGGGTTCCCCGGACATTTTTATCTGCGCTACTGGCTATACTCGCACTACTTCCCGTTGATGGCATTGGGGCGCTTCCGCGCACGGATGAAGGAGACGGTGTCCAAATAAAGCCGGTCGCCGCGCGATGAAGACCCTTTCTATACTATGTTCGACCGGATCCGTTGGGGTAACCACGCTCGAGGTGGTGAGCCGCTTTCCGGATCGCTTTCGGGTTGTTGCCCTGGCCGCGGGCCACAACCTCGACCTGCTGCTGGAGCAGATTGTCAGGTTCGATCCGGAATTGGTCTCGGTTGCGACCGTCGACCTGGCGGGCGAACTTCGCGCGCGCCTGGGAACCCGGAAAGTTGAAATCGTTCATGGTCTCGACGGGGCCTGCACGGTTGCGACGCATCGCGACGCCCAGCTCGTGGTGTCAGCGCTGGTGGGCGCGTTGGGATTGCGCCCGACCTTGGCTGCTATCCAGTCCGGCAAAGATATCGCCTTTGCAAACAAGGAAGTTCTGGTAATCGCGGGAGAACTGGTAACCCGTGCCGTCCGCGAACGCGGGGTACGCCTGTTGCCGGTCGACAGCGAGCACAACGCCATCTTTCAGTGTCTGGCAGGGCGGGACCGCGAAGGACTCAAACGAATCATCCTTACCGCGTCGGGCGGGCCTTTTCGCGACCTGCCCGCCGAGCGGTTTGCGTCCATCACGGTCGAGCAGGCGCTCAACCATCCGACCTGGAGAATGGGCAGCAAGATCACGATCGATTCCGCTACCCTGATGAACAAGGGACTGGAGGTTATCGAAGCGCGCTGGCTGTTCGGGTTACAGCCGGACGAGATTTCGATCGTGATTCATCCGCAGAGCGTCATCCATTCGATGGTAGAGATGATCGACGGCTCGGTGATTGCAGAAATGGCGATTCCTGACATGGCGATTCCGGTTGCATACGCGCTCGCATATCCGGACCGGTTGCCGATGCCGCATCTGAAGACCCTTTCATTAGCCGAGTGCGCTCGACTCACCTTCGAGGAGCCCGATTTCGGCCGCTTTCCCTGTCTGGCACTCGCATTCGAGGCGCTCAGGGCAGGCAGCACGATGCCCGCGTGCCTCAATGCCGCCAACGAGGAGTTGGTGGCAGGCTTCCTCAGCGGGCGCACGCGCTTCGTCGACATTCCCCGCCATCTCGAATCGATAATGGCGCTGCATCCAAATTCATCAGCCCGCACACTGGAAGACCTCCTGGAGACCGATGCATGGGCGCGGGCCCAAGCCCGCCGCCTGATGGGAGTTCATTCCCAGGCCGCCTGACGCGGTCGGCTTATGAGTGGGATCGGGATGGGAGCTTCGCCGGGCACGAAACCAGAAGCGTCGGTCGCAAGCACCATTCCGGCGACTACTGACTCCGCTTCGCTCGAGGCCGCCTACCAGTTCTGCGCGCGTCTGGCCAGGTCACACTACGAAAACTTCACGATTGCTTCGTGGCTGATGCCCGCGGCAATGCGCAAGCATATGTATGCCATCTACGCGTACGCGCGGATCGCCGACGACTTTGCCGACGAAGACCACGACCCGCGCAAGCTTGACGAATGGGAGCGCCAACTCAACCTGGCGTATGCGGGCTCGCCCCGCCACCCGGTCTTCGTTGCGCTGGCTGACACTGTTGACCGCTTCGACATACCACGCGAGCCGTTTGCCGACTTGTTGGTGGCGTTCCGCTCCGACCTCCATTTCGACGGCTTCGAAGCGATCGAGGATTTGCTTGGCTACTCGCGTTACTCGGCGAATCCGGTGGGGCGGCTGGTTCTGTATCTGTTTGGGTATCGCGACCCGGAGCGACAGCGTCTCTCGGATCTGATCTGCAGCGGACTTCAGCTTGCCAACTTCTGGCAGGATGTTGCGGTCGATTTGCAAAAGGGCCGAATTTATCTTCCGCGCCGCGACATGGCGCAATTCGGTGTGCGTGCCGAAGATCTAGCTTCGGGTGCGGTGGATGAGAAATTCATCGCGCTCCTCCGGCACGAAGTGGCCGGAGCCCGCGCGATGCTGGTCGCCGGCGGCGAGCTCTCGCGACTCATAGATCGGCGCCTGCGACGCGACATCCTGATGTTCGCGGGTGGAGGCCTGGCAATTTTGCGCGCGATCGAAGGCGTCGGGTTCGATGTATTCCACCGCCGACCCAAGCTTTCCAAAGGCGACTACCTGAAACTGACATGGAATGCGGTGCGGGGCAGACTTGAATCCTGACTCGAACGGCGACCGGCAGGCCCAGGCCGCCGGTTCATTGGAGACAGATTATCGACGCTGCGGCGACATAACGCGGCAGTCTTCGTCGAATTTTTACTACGCCTTTATGCTGCTGCCCCTCGAGCGTCGGCGTTCGCTCTATGCAGTCTACGCCTTCTGTCGCTTCGTGGACGACGTTGCAGACGATGAGTCGATTCGCGAGCCGGCGCGACTGCTCTCGCGCTGGCGCGAGGAACTCGCGCGCGTCTACGGGGATGGCACACCGACCCGTGCGATCTCTCGCGCGCTGGCCGACACGGTCCAGCGATTTTCGGTTCCGCGGCGCTGCTTCGAGGAACTGATCGCGGGCATGGAGATGGATCTCTCGCGCAAGCGCTACGCGACCTTCGACGAACTGCGCCGCTACTGCTATCGGGCGGCCGCGGTAGTGGGCCTCATCTGCATAGAGATTTTTGGCTACACGAACCCCGACGCCAAGCTGTACGCGGAGAATCTCGGCATCGCCTGCCAGCTCACCAATATTCTGCGCGACGTGAAAGAAGATGCCACCAAGGGTCGGATTTACCTTCCGCTCGAAGATCTCGCCCGGTTCTCGGTCACCGAGACGGAAATTCTCGAGGGCGTTTACAGCGATGGGTTTGTTCGCCTGATGGAATTCGAGGCGCACCGCGCGCGGGAATATTACCAGCGCGCTCAAGAATCGCTTCCCCCGGAAGACCGTTCGACGCTGCTTACCGCCGAGGCGATGCGCCTGATCTACGGCTCGCTGCTCGATCGAATCGTAAGTTCCAACTACCGGGTGCTCGATCGCCGCCTGAGCCTATCGGCAACGCACAAGCTCTACCTGGTCGGGCGCGCATGGGCGACCTCCCGTCTTGGCGCGCTGCGCGGGTAGGGTTACTACTACCTGGGTAATGATCGATTCCAAGGATGTCGTCGTAGTCGGCGGCGGGTTCGGCGGATTGAGCGCCGGGGTCGCTCTGGCCGAGCGTGGGTTCCGCGTCGCGTTGCTGGAACGCAAACCCGAGCTCGGTGGACGCGCCTATTCCTTCGAAGACCCTGATACCGGCGACTTTGTCGACAACGGGCAGCACGTTCTGATGGGCTGCTACACGGAGACGCTGGATTTTCTGCGCAGGATTGGCTCCGGCGATAATCTGGTCTTCCAGAAGGATCTGGAAATCGAAATGCTCGCCGGCCCGGGCCGCAGCGCCACCCTGCGCACGGCGCACCTGCCGGGACCGTTGCACATGAGCGCGGCGCTCATGCGCTATCGTCATCTGAGTCTTAAGGAGCGCTACGCGGCAGCTCGGGGAGGTCTCAAGCTCCTCAAGATGCGCCGTCGTGACCGCGGCGCGCTGGAGAAAATGACCGTCACCGAGCTGATGAATCAGCTCGGACAGAGCGAGAATGCGCGTCGCGCTTTCTGGTATCCGCTGTCGGTGGCGACCCTCAACGATGAACCTGAAGTATCGTCGGCCGGGTTGTTGGCCGAGGTGTTGATGCGCGCGTTCTTCTCGCGGCGCTCGGCTTCCGCCTTCGTCTATTCGCGAGTCGGCCTGAGCGAATTGTATTGCCGCGCAGCACGCAGCTTCGTCGAGCGAGCGGGGGGCGTCATCGCCCGACGCGCGATCGTGGAGGGGCTCGAGGTTGATGGTAGCGGAGTTGTGGAGCGCATCCGCCTCCGCGACGGCTCCAAGCTGGAAGCGGCGAACTTTATCGTCGCCGCACAGGCCGAGCACCTGGTCCGGATGCTGCCGGAGAACGTGGTCGCGGATCCGTTTTTTCAGCGAATTAACCAGCTCGCGACCTCGCCGATCATTTGCGTGCACGCGTGGTTCGATCGCGAGGTAACGCGCTCGGCGTTCGTCGGCTTCATCGGCACGACCACTCAGTGGCTGTTCAACAAGCGCCGGATCTTCGAGCGACACGGGGAACGGCATCCGGGCTATCTGAGTTTCGTCATCAGCGGGGCGCGCCGACTGGTGGATCTGCCGAACGACGACCTGCTCGATCTGGTGTTGAACGACCTGAGCACGATGATTCCGGCAGCGCGCAGCGCCAAGGTCAGCAAGGCGATCGTACTGAAAGAGAAACAGGCGACCATGGCGCCCACCACGGACTCGCATCGGCTACGGCCCGGCGTTACGACCCCATTAAAAAATCTCTTCCTGGCGGGCGATTGGATCCAGACCGGCTTGCCCGCGACGATCGAGAGCGCGGTCATTTCCGGCCGCGCGGCCGCGGCGGCGGTAGCGGCACGATCGTGACCGCGGGGGGCCGATCGGTGCCGCGGCTGGCACTCGTTACGGGGGGAAACGGGTTTGTCGGGTGCCATGTGGTGCGCGCGCTGCTGACGCGGGGGGATCGGGTCAGGGTGCTGATTCGACCCGGAGCCGATCGTGCGGCGCTTGAGGGCCTCGAGGTGGAACTGGCGATCGGCGACCTTCGCGATCGCGAAGCAGTCGATCGCGCGGTCGCCGGATGCGACCAGGTTTATCATGTGGCGGCCGACTATCGCCTGTGGGTTCCCGAACCGGCTGCGATGTATGCGGCCAACGTGGACGGCACCTGCAACGTGATCGAGGCATCACGACACGCACGGGTCGAACGGATGGTCCACTGCAGCACGGTGGGCACGCTCGGCATTCCCCCCGGCGGAGCCGGAACGGAGGACACTCCGGTTTCGATCGAAAAGATGGTGGGGCCGTACAAGCGGTCGAAATTCATCGCGGAACAGGTCGCGCTCGAGGCGGCGCGCGCGGGGGCGCCGGTCGTGGTAGTGAATCCGTCGACCCCGATCGGGCCGCTGGATCTGAAACCCACGCCGACCGGCCGAATCATTGTCGATTTCCTCAATCGGAGAATGCCCGCGTACGTCGACACCGGCCTCAACCTGGTTGACGT
The DNA here is from genome assembly GCA_036495685.1 of Candidatus Binataceae bacterium. Taxonomy (NCBI): domain Bacteria; phylum Candidatus Binatota; class Binatia (SeqCode); order Binatales (SeqCode); family Binataceae (SeqCode); species Binataceae bacterium (SeqCode). The sequence goes on from DASXMJ010000146.1 coordinate 48,806, forward strand.
CTCCGACGTGGCGCAGGGTCACCTGCTGGCGGCTGAGCGCGGGCGGATCGGCGAGAAATACATCCTGGGCGGCGAGAATCTGACGCTGAGGGAGTTGCTTGAGCGGCTCGCGCGCATCTCCGGATTGCCTGCGCCGCGGGTACGGCTGCCCTACGCGGTCGCCTTTGGTTTCGCGCTGGGCGCAGAAGCGGTCTCGCGGGTGCTGACCCATCGGGCACCGCGCGCGAGTGTCACCGAGGTCAGGATGTCTCGCAAGCACATGTTCTTCGATTCAGCGAAGGCCCGTGGCGAGCTGGGGTACTCGCCGCGGCGAGTGGAGACTGCGCTTGCGGCGGCAGTCGAGTTTTTCCGCAAAACCGGGCTAGCGCGCGACGCCGCTTAGTCATGGGCTTCGCGCGTCTGCTGCTCTTGACCGTCGCGCTTCGCCCTTACGTATTCGTTTTTCTGGCCAGCTTCCTGATCATTTCGATTGTCAATTTTGGAGTGCGTACGACACTGCTGTTTACCGCGCTGACCTACGCAGTGTCATTAACGTGCGAGTGGTCTTCGGTACACAACGGGTTTCCATTTGGCTTGTATCACTACCTCGACGCGACGCGAGACCGGGAACTCTGGGTCATCGGCGTCCCGTTCATGGATTCGCTGTCCTTCACCTTTCTGGCCTTCGCCAGCTACACCGTCGCGTTGCTGGTGACTGCTCCCCTTTACCGGAGCGGATGGGACCTCCGTCTGCTCGACACCTGGAAAATCCGGCGCTCGCCACGAGTGTGGCTCATGGCGTCGCTGTTCATGGTGATGATCGATTTCGTGGTCGACCCGCTAAGCGTGCTCGGCGACCGGTGGTTCCTGGGCAAGATCTTCTGGTACGACCCGCCCGGACCGCACTTCGGGGTACCAATCAGCAATTACCTCGGATGGTACCTGGTCGCGGCGGTAACGATCGCAATCTTTGTAGTGCTGGATCGGCTGCTGAATCGCCACGCGCGGCCGTTGGGCGGTCGTCCATCGTTTCCCTCCCGCGCGTTGCTCGGACCTGCGCTCTACCTCGGAATAGCCTGCTTCGGAATCACGATGTTGTTTCGAATCGGCGCGACCGAGATCGGGTGGGCTAGCGTATTCATCTATCTTCCCTTCCTGACTCTTGTGATCCACATTGTGACCCGTACCGAGTCTTATGGCGGGCCGGAAACAATCGAAGATCACCTGCGGGATTTTCCTTACGACAACGGAATCATCGGAGCGGAACGGGGACCCGGACCGTCGCCCATCTCACGGCGAGGTATCGCGTAACCGACTGAAAAAATTGTTGGCAGCGGCCGGGAAGCGTGTGCCATTTGGACAACCTCCTCCTCGAGCGCTTGGCTGGCAGTCCTAGGCTCGACTGACGCTTCCGCCTGGATCTGAGCTATGTTCCGCGGAGGCGGAGGATGCTCTCATGGAAAACCCGAGCCTTCAGTTGCTAATCGATCGCGCGGAAATCAGCGACTGCCAACTGCGGTATGCGACCGGCCTCGATATGCGCGATTGGAAGTGTTTCCGATCGTGCTTCGCTGATGAAATAGAAGTGGATTTTTCATCCGTCTTTGGCGGCGACGGGCCGCGCAAGGTCAGCGCCGACCGGTGGACCGAGGCGGCGCGCCGCACCATCGGCGGCTTGCAGGCAACCCAGCATATGATCACCAATCACGTGATCACCGTCGATGGCGATAAGGCCTTGTGCATTGCCTACGTGCAGGCACAACATTATCTACCCAACGATCAGGGTGACAGCACCCAGACGATGGGTGGTTATTACACGAATCATTTCATCCGCACCGCGCAGGGCTGGAGAATCAAATCGTGCAAACTCACGCTGACTTGGAACAAGGGTAACTGGGGCATTTTTGAGCTCGCGCGCCAGCGTCTGAAAGCGGCCGAAGGTCGCTAGCGGCAGCACTGCCGCAACCCGAGGAGGACCGACTATGGCAACCACGGATCTCGAGAAGCGCATCACCATTCTCGAAGACATCGAAGCGATCAAGAAGCTCAAGGCGCGCTATTGCGCCGTTTGCGACGACGATCACAACCCGGATGAGATCACCAAGCTGTTCGCGGATGATGGCGTCTGGGAAGGCGATGGCATCGGCGCGCATAAGGGCCATGCCGCGATCCGCAAGCTGTTCGAAGGGTTTCGCGATCGAATCAGCTTCTCGCAGCACAACGTGATGAATCCGAGAATCGAGGTCGACGGCGATCGCGCCCGCGGCATCTGGTATTTCCTGGGGCCATTCACTTTCCGTAAAGGAAATCGCGCGAGATGGCTCGCGGCTCGCTACGAAGACGACTATGTCAAGGTGAACGGCGAGTGGAAATTCCAGCACCTGCGCGCGATCGGGCGGATGTCGGCTCCGTACGAGACCGGGTGGGCGAACCAGGAGGCTGGTTCGGCCGGGAAACCGATTTCCCGCGCCTGAAAGCTTCCTGTCACCGAACTTCAGCGGCTGACAGCGGCTCCGACGACAGATAGATCTGGTCTTCGCCTCAGCCGAAAAGCGGACGTTGATGCCGAGACTCGCCTCACCACGTCGATTTATAGAGGTCGGTTATCGCTCCGCTCTGTATGACCCGATCTCGGGAAACGTCACGGCAGAGCCAAACACGCTCATGCTCGACTGCAACGTATTGCAGCTTCGGGAAGCCCAGCGCTGTAGCAAGGTCCGAGTCAACGCTTGCCAGGGCAGTTCTTAAGCGATCACCAGGAAGAGAAGCAGCCAAAAGTGCGAATTCGTCCTCGGGCAGAGGTATTCGGTGCTAGTTGAGGCTCCAGAGAGGCGCGGCCGCTCAATGGCGAGCCTCCGATGATAATATGTGGGCGATGGGAGGCTGCAGGCAGGGTTAACTCGCCGCGGCGTCCTTTTCGATCGCGATGGCCGTCGCGCGCGTTACGGTCACCACCAGCTCGTCCCCTGCTTTCAGGTGTTTGAGAACCCTGGGATCCCGCGCCTTAACGTTCTCGGTCGATCCATCCGGACCCTTGATGGTCACGGTGCCCTTTTCAGCATCGATATCGGTAACGGTCACCAGGACCGTGGC
>DASXMJ010000147.1 GCA_036495685.1 Candidatus Binataceae bacterium
GCCGTGATCTCCGCGATCAGCGAAATCGTCAACGTGGCGCGCGCCGCCGACAAGGAAGTGGACATCTGCGGCGAGATGGCTAGCGACCCCCTGGCAACGCTGCTGTTGGTCGGGATGGGTCTCGATGAGCTCAGTCTAAGCCCGCTCTTCATCCCGGTGGTGCGCAAACTGGTGCGCGAAGTGGACTACCCGACCGCCCGCTCGATTGCTCGAGAGACCCTTCAGATGGCCAGTGTTCAAGAGGTCAAAGGATACCTAATCGAACGCTACCGCGATCTGGGCTTGATGAATCTGGTTGAGATGTATCGCTAGACCTGCCGATTGCCGCCGTCTAGTATGTGTTAGGGATGCCGCGGCCGAGCGTTAAGCCCCTGGGGTAGGTTTTCTGGGTATCGGTCCGCTTGTTAAAGCCAGTAGAATTCCTGTCAACGGTAGATTTTCTGCGAGAAAGATTGACTTTTCCCCTTTGGCAGGGTTTACTCTGACCGGTCGGTTAGACCGCCTCTAACTGAGCGCGGTCGGTTAGCCTTGAGAACCACAGAGGAGTTGTAATGGTACTTTTCCTGGTTGCACTGGTCGCGGTATTTGGTATCGCGGCAGTGATCCTCTACCTGCTTTTGGGGACCAATCGCTATGGCGGGGACCGCCCAGCGCAGGCGCTTCAACTTACCGCTTCTCAGAGCGCTCTCAGCAACGGAACGCTCAAGCCGGAACCGTGCCGCACGGTACGCGTCTATTTCATCAAACCCTCCCGCTACGATGAGGAGGGTTATGTACAGTTCTACCGCTTCGGGGTCCAGCCGAATAACACGTTGACCGCGCTAGCCGCACTCAACGAGGCCTTTAACCGCAAGTACTCGGCCGAGCGCAACGTTCATCTTGAGACGGTCATCTGGGACGAGATCTGCGACGGAGTAATCAGCCCCGAAACCATCAGGGCGATCAAGGAAAAAGCCCACGAAGATGGCGTGGAACTTCTGATCGGTCTGTCCGGCGTGCAGTCCAACCAGTACCCGCGCGGTCGCGATATCGCCCTGCAGTTCAAGGCCCTGGGCGTGCCGGTGATGATGGGCGGCTTCCATGTCAGCGGCTATCCGGACTCGGTCAAGTTTCTCAACGAATGCGGTATCTCGGCGGTGGTCGGCGAAGCGGAAAATCTGTGGGGTCCGATCGTAGAGGACTTCCTGCGCGGGGAGCTTCAGCTCCGCTATTCGGTCACGGACGGAATTCGCGCCAAGACTGGACGCGATGACATCATCGTTCCGCTCATCACCGAGGCGCTGCTGCCGGTACTTGATGACCGCTACCTGACCCGCTTCTTCAACGAAACCATGACCACCATCGACACGTCGCGGGGATGCCCGTTCACGTGCTCGTACTGCAGCGTCAAGAACGTCATGGGTCGGACCATGCGCTCGCGCGAACCCAACGCGGTGGTGACCTGGGTGCGCGATGCATGCCGCAATCACGGGATTGAATCTCTGTTTCTGGTTGATGACGACTTCTTCAGGTCGCCCCGCTGGGAGGAAATTCTGACCGGTTTCATTGAGGTCAAGAAGGAGTTTCCCAAATTCTCCTTCATGATGCAGGTTGACGTCGACGCCTCCTGTTACGCCAATGTCGCGGAGGGCGAAACTGAAACCGCCAAGCATCGCCGCAGTCAGCGTTTCACGGAGCTGGCCGCCGCGGCGGGCTGCTATATGGCTTTCATCGGAATTGAATCGCTCAATCCGGACAACCTGAATTTTGCGACCAAGTATCAAAACACTGATGACCGCCACCACAAGCTCAAGCTCGAGGACGCGCGCGCGCGAGTCATCAACAAGTACCGGCGCGTGGTCCACAACTGGCACAAGGTGGGCGTGGCAGCGCACGCCGGATACATGCTCGGCTTCCCATTCGATGGGGTAGATTGCGGCCGGGTAGCCGCCCAGACCCTGAGAAAGATCGGATTCGATATAGTGTCGTTCTTCATCATGACTCCGCTGCCCGGGACCGAGGACCAGGTGCGCTACGCCCAGGAAGGCGCAATCATCGATTGGGACTTCAACAACCTCGATTCACAGCACGTGACGCTCAAGCATGAGAAGCTCGATCGGTCGAGCTGGTTGCAGGCGTACCGTGATGCGTTCATCGGCTTTTATTCGATTCCGCGGCTTCTGCACACGGTCGCCACCGTAGCCGGGGGCCGCGGCATGAGCGCGGAGGGGCGACGCTCAGTAATGCGTCAGTTTCTGTACTATTTCTTTTCTTATCGGCAGGGACGCCATCCCATGGTCGGCGGCATCTGGCCGATTCTGCGTCGCGACATTCGTCGCATCGCCATAGGCGACGAAGAAGCGCGCCGCCATTATCTGGGCGGGATGCGCTTCGACGCGATCCTGCGCGGTGAGGCGAGCGGCGGCTTTGCGACCGCCACCGCGTGATCGCAAATTCCGGCAGCCGAAATAGCTGATACTGCCGTGGTCGTTGGAGGCGGGCGTGCACGATTGAGCTTAGTGTCTGCTCATGACATACAATCGGGAAGCTCGGTCGGCAACCTGCCCGACCTTGCGCCTCGCGCGCGAAAGGAGCTAGGCATTCAGTGCCGCCACGGCCATGAGCAGCATCCCCCACCTAAACCTGATCGTCGCCGCCGCCGTCATCCTGCTACTCATCTTCGTGCCGTTTCTCCGCCGGCTGGTATTCGCGTTGCTGCGCATCGCGATCGCGGTGGTTGCAGCGTTCGTTGCGGTGGCGGGTATCTCGATGCTCATGAACAACGAGACAATCTATGAGAAGCCCGGCGCGAAAGCCCGCATCATCAGGTTCATGACGGTGGATCACGCCGCGACCAGCGAGAAAGGACTGGGTACGGCCACTTGCAAATGGGCTGACGAACCTCCCGCCCCGGCCACCATCGGACCCGCCAGATCCACTTCCGTTCCCGGCGCGGCCGCCGCCCAACCCGATTCCGGGGAACCGGAGGACGTTTATCCCGAGCTGATGACGCGCAGCTTCCCCGGCATTTCACGGCAGAAGCTGTTCGACCTGTCGCAGCAGGTCGTAAACTCGCTGGGTGGATGGAAAATCGTCAAGTCCGACCCGCACGCGGGCACACTCGACTGCGTCTACACGAGCCGGATTCTGGGGGCGGAAGATGACGTGCGGATTGCGGTTACTCCGAAAGGCGATATCGAGCTCTGCTCGCGCTCCGGCACGGAGCGTAAGGGCTCGACTTCGTTGCTGGGCGTCTTTCCAGGCGACTTCGGTGCGAACACCGGACACATCAAACAATTTTACGAAACTCTCGAACCAAAGATGGACGAGGTCTATAAGGAAGAGCAGGAGAAGGAAAATGCCAAGAAGCCGCACGGCGGTCCCTGACCGGCGCAGAAAGGTTTCCCGCGATGATTCGGGAATCGCAAATTGACTCACTCGCAAGTTTCCTGGTGCACAGCCTCGCGGCGCGCCAGATCATCAAGCCCAAAGCTGAGGAAAAGGACCTGATCGCGTGCGTGGTTGAGCTCATGTCCGCCAATTTCGAGACCGAAGCCGAGATCGACGCGGAGGCCGAGCGGATGACCGAGCAGTTGGCGCGCCAAGATTCGCGCGCAGACCCGGCACGCCTGCGTTCCATGATTCGCCAGCGCCTGGCGGAGAAGAAGGGCTTTACCCTCTAGCAAAACGGGGTGGTGTGGGTTGTCACTTGCAGCAGCCGCCGAGCAGCGCTTTCTTCGCCCAAGACTTAGATTGGGAATGGTTGCGATAGACGCACCGCAAACCCATCCCGGCGCCCGATGGGCCGGTGGTTGACGGGAACAGCTGAAATGAAACTCAGCGAAGCTAGGATTCTCTACCTGGCGCGCGAATCACTCGCTCGTCTGCGCGACGAGGGTTTGGCCGAGATACCCAACTTTGCGCTGGCGCTCCGGCAGGCGCGCGAGCTTATCGCCGAATGGAACCATCAGGGCGATGAGATCGACGCGCTGGTGCGCCGTAAAATCACCTCCATCAAGAGAGGCATTGTCGAGGGCAGCAACGAATGGACGCTGCTCTACCGGCGCTACCGCGATGAGGAATTGCGCAAGCGCGGTATCTTGCACTGATGGCGGCGGGTGGTGCGAGTATTCCGGCTGGCAAACCCGGCGAAGCTGAACTGCTGGTGCGCGCTCGCCGGGGCGCGCGAAGCCTGTTTGCAGACCTCACTCCTGGGCGCGTGCTCGACGTGCCGGCGGGCGGCGGACTGCAGACCGCGACACTAGCGGCGCTCGGGTTCCATGTGTGCTCGGTTGATCTGTTCCCGCCTGGGCTTCCGCACCCCGGCCAATTCTGGGTTTGCGCGGATGCCAACGATCCGCTTCCCTTTCGCTCCGGCGGCTTCGATTACCTGCTGTGCCGCGAAGGCATAGAACATCTGGAAGATCAGATGGGGTTCCTGCGCGAGTGTGCGCGGGTGGTCAAACCAGGAGGACGGTTGATTCTGACCACGCCCAACCTGATGCATTTGGCGGCTCGGATGAGCGCTTTTCTGACCGGCCAACGCAATCTACGCCGTGGCCTGGTTAACGAAGTTCAGACGCTGCGCGGCAAAAACGGCGCGCGCATCTACCATGGTCATGCCTTCCTGCTCGACTACTTTCGCGCACGTTACATGATTCGATTGGCGGGATTCGACAAGCTCCAAGTCTATACGGACCATCTGAGCCCCACTGCGATCGCCGCGGCACCGCTGGTGCCGTTGTTATGGATGGCGATGAAATTTTCGGTCGCGGTATCCGCGCGCACCGCGCGCAAGCCAGGGCGCAAGCAGCCATCGCGACCCGTCCTGGATGAGATCATCGGTCACGTACTGTCGCCGGCGCTGCTGTTCGGCAAGCGCATGATCATTGTGGCGGAGCGGGTTTGAAGTCCAAACGGCCGCGCTTAAGAGCGGCGTGCCACTCCAGGAAGGATTGACTTACTGCCGAGCAGGCCCGCATCCCGCCAACCCATTGTCGTGGCAGCCCTGGTGGGGACTTACGGTCTGGCGCCGGTTACAATCCCACCCATGGACGACAGCGAATTTCTAAAGGCCGCCGATGAATGCCTCGGCAAGGTCGCGAAGTGGCTGGAAGGTTTCGATCCCGATGAGGCGGACTACTCGGCCGCGGACGGCTCCGTGAGCATCGAATTTCCCGACGGTGGCAAATTCATCTTAAGCCGCCAATCGGCCACTCGTCAGGTATGGTTGGCCGCCGAAGCACACGGGTGGCACTACAATTTCGATCCTCCGGCGGAACGTTGGAAGAACGACCGGGACGGACACGACCTTTATGAACGCCTTGCTGAAGTCGTCGGTGAAAAAATTGGTCGTTCGGTGGAATTCGCAGTGTGAGCCGCGCCGAAATGAATCGAGCGGGCGCTCCTGCTATTATTACTCTACCACGACTTTTTAGAGCTAAAACTGTCATCTGAGTCTTCATTAAATCTTTCAACTGAAAATCACCCTGACTCGCCCTTGCGTTAAAAAAGCATCGCGGTAGGATTGCGGATTGGCACTCGCCTTTCGCGAGTGCCAATTGATATTCGGACGTGGTTAAACTGCCCGCGGCCGGGTGTTCCCAAAAGAGGCCAAATAACGCATCGAAACACAGCAAGGAGGCTGCGAGTCCCCAATGAAGATTAGACCACTGGGCGATCGCATACTGGTCAGGCGAATCAAGGAAGAGGAAAAGACCAAGGGCGGCATCATCATCCCCGACACGGCGAAAGAGAAGCCGCAGGAAGGGAAGGTCGTCGCGGTTGGGAAGGGTAAGACCAACGAGAAAGACGGCAAGCTCATCCCGCTCGAGGTGAAAGCGGGCGACAAGATCCTGTTCGGAAAATATTCCGGCAGCGAGATCAAGCTCGAGGGTGAAGAGCATCTCATCCTGCGCGAGGACGACATTCTCGGGATTCTCGAGTAGCTGCTCAGCTCACCCAATCAATCGGCAAAAACAAAATCTGAACCCAGGAGAAGCAAACCAATCATGCCCGCGAAAATAGTCCGTTTTTCCCAGGAGGCGCGAGAAAAGATCCAAAAAGGGGTCAACGTGCTCGCCGATGCAGTGACCGTCACGCTCGGACCCAAGGGCCGCAACGTCGTGCTCGAGAAGAGCTTCGGCGCGCCGACCGTGACCAAGGACGGCGTGACCGTGGCGAAGGAAATCGAGCTTGAAGACAGGTTCGAGAACATGGGCGCGCAGATGGTCAAAGAGGTCGCCTCGAAGACCTCCGACGTCGCCGGCGACGGCACCACCACCGCCACCGTGCTCGCGCGCTCCATCTATAGCGAAGGAATTAAGATGGTCGCGGCCGGACACGACCCGATGTCGCTCAAGCGGGGAATCGATCGCGCGGTCGAAGCGATTACCGGCGAGCTCAAGGGGCTCTCGAAGCCGACCAAGGATCGCAAGGAAATTGCGCAGGTCTGCACCATTTCCGCCAACAACGATTCGACCATCGGCGAGATCATCGCCGAGGCGATGGAGAAAGTGGGCAAGGAAGGCGTCATCACGGTCGAGGAGGCGCGGTCGCTCGAGACCCAGCTCGAAGTGGTCGAGGGGATGCAGTTCGACCGCGGCTATCTGTCGCCGTACTTCGTGACCGATCCGGAGCGGATGGAGGCGAAGCTCGAGGACGCTTACATTCTGATCCACGAGAAGAAGATCTCCTCGATGAAGGATCTGCTGCCAATCCTCGAGACCATTGCGAAGACCGGCAAACCCTTCATCCTCATCGCCGAAGATATCGAAGGCGAGGCCCTCGCGACGCTGGTCGTGAACAAGATTCGCGGCACGCTGGCGTGCGTCGCGGTCAAAGCGCCGGGCTTCGGCGACCGCCGCAAGGCGATGCTCGAAGACATCGCGATCCTCACCGGCGGCAAGCCGATCGCGGAAGAGCTCGGCATCAAGCTCGAGAACGTCACCCTTCAGGACCTCGGCCGAGCCAAGCGACTGGTCGTGGACAAGGACAACTCGACCATCATCGACGGCGCGGGCAAGAAGGCTGACATCGAAGCGCGCATCAAGCAGATTCGCGCGCAGATCGAGGAGACCACCTCTGACTACGATCGCGAGAAGCTGCAGGAGCGGCTGGCGAAGCTGGTCGGCGGGGTCGCGGTCATCCGCGTGGGCGCGGCGACGGAAGTGGAAATGAAGGAAAAGAAGGCGCGCGTCGAAGACGCGCTGCACGCGGGCCGCGCCGCTGTCGAAGAGGGGATGGTCCCTGGCGGCGGCGTCGCTCTGGTTCGCGCGGCGAGCGCCTTGGACGGGCTGCGCGCGAACGAGGGCGAAAAGGTCGGCATCGGGATCGTGAAGCGCGCGGTGGATGGGCCCGCGTGGTGGATCGCGACCAACTCCGGCTGGGAAGGCTCAGTGGTGGTCGACAAGATCAAGAACAACAAGGGGTCGTTCGGATTCAACGCGGCCAGCGAGGAGTTCGAAGATCTCACCAAGGCCGGCATCATGGATCCGACCAAGGTGGTGCGAAGCGCGCTCCAGAATGCAGCGTCAGTCGCAAGCTTGTTGCTTACGACCGAATGCATGGTTGCGGAGAAGCCCGAGGAGAACAAGCCGGCTGGGCCGGCGATGCCTCCGGGTGGCATGATGTAACCGGGACAATCCAGGCACGTAGCAAAGCGGCGGGGCCTTAACTGGGCTCCGCCGCTTTTGTTTAGCTGCATCAGTCACTCCGGGACCGCCGCGGAAATCGCTTGGAAGGGTTTGAGCGCGCGGGCTATTTTACGATCACTTGCTCGACCCGCAGCGGCTCGCCGGGGATACACTCGACCCAGGCGACCCATCCCGAATGGTCGCCGGAGTACAGGGGCGCCGGGGTTCCGCAGTAGAACGCGCGCGTCGCGCCCTGCGATACGTCGTTCCATACGTGCACGTGACCGAGCGCGATGTAGTGGTGGCGCGAGGCCGCGATCTCTTCGGCGGTAATCGGCGAAGACCGCTGCATGTCGCCATCTTCCATGAAGAATCCATGCGCCAGCGCGATATTCCACCGGTCCGGCTGCGGCGCAGGGATTCCGGACAGCGGACGGTAGTCGGGCGAATGCTCCACCATCGCGCGGCCCCAGACCCGAGTCGCGAGCTGGGGCAACTCAATCAGGCGCCCCGCCGGCTCGAGAATCAGATGCAGATTTTCGGGTAGCGCGGATGGCGCGAGCGGGGCATAAATCGATCGCTCGTCGTGCGCATCGTGATTTCCCGGGATCATGACCACCGGCATGCGCGCCTTGGCGATGGTTCCCAGCGCAAACGCGAGGCCTTCCTCGGTGACGCGGCTCGAATCAAAGAGATCTCCCACGATCAACAGCAGGTCTGCGGCCCGGGCGTTCGCCAGCTCGATCACGCTCGCGAACGCCGCGCGTACCCGCTGGCGAAGTTCCTCGCCCCGGGGTCCGGCGCCGAACGTATCGGTCTCCAGATGAACGTCGGAAGTATGCAGGAAACGCAGAGGACGATTGGGCAAATCAGGCACAGTTAGCTGCTGTCCGAATTAGATTTCTCGATACGCGGGACGTACTGTACACTCGTAAATACTAAACTTTTCTGACGCATTCCATCCGAGGGGTGAAGCTTTGATAGTCGTACTCAAACCGCACGTTACCGAAGAGCAGATCGCGACCATAGTCAAGATGGTCGAGGAGCTCGACTATCGTGCGCACGTCATTCATGGGGTGGAGCGAACCGTCGTCGCGTGCGTCGGCGAAGAACGCGGGGAGCATCAGCTCGGGCACCTGGAATCGCTGGCCTTTGTGGATCGCGTTATGCCGGTGCTGCGGTCGTTCAAGCTCGCGGCGCGCGAGGTTCGCCCCGAAGGGTCGCGGATCAAGGTCGACGGGGTGGAAATCGGCGGCAACCGTCTAGCCGTGATCGCCGGCCCCTGCGCGGTGGAGAGCAGGGAGCAGGTGGAGGCGGCGGCCGCGGGCGTCAAGCAGGGTGGAGCACATCTGTTGCGCGGGGGCGCGTTCAAGCCTCGCACTTCTCCCTATGCGTTCCAGGGGATGGAGGACGAGGGGCTCCGGTTGCTGGAGGCGGCGGGCCGTAAGGTCGGGCTTCCGGTGGTTACCGAAATCATGGATCCGCACGACATCGATCTGGTCGTCGAACATGCGGATATGCTCCAGGTCGGTGCGCGCAATGCGCAGAATTTTTCGCTCCTGCGGAGACTCGGCAGAATCAAGAAACCGGTCCTGCTGAAACGCGGGATGTCCACCAAGCTCGAGGAATTTCTGATGGCCGCCGAGTATATCCTGAGCGAGGGTAACCCCAACGTCGTGTTGTGCGAGCGCGGAATTCGCACCTTTGAGACCGCGACGCGTAACACGCTCGATTTAAATGCGGTGCCGCTGCTCAAGGAATGGACCCATCTTCCGGTGCTGGTCGATCCGAGCCACGGCACCGGCATATGGTCGCTAGTCACCCCGATGGCGCTGGCTTCGGTAGCGGCCGGCGCTGACGGATTGCTTATCGAGGTTCATCCCAATCCCTCGGCAGCCCGCTCCGACGGGCCGCAGCAGCTGAAACCCGAGCGCTTTGCGGACTTGATGAAGTCGCTTGCCCCGGTCGCCCAAGCGCTTGGCCGATCATTGTGAACGAAGAAATCGCTCGACTCGTCGCGCGCCGCCACCCTCCTTCACCGGCGGGGGCCAGTCACAAACGCCGATAGGGTTCGCCCAACGCCGAAGGCGACGCGGCCTGGCCGCCCACCGCGGCGAGCACGGCCAGGGTGAGCGCATACGGCAGCGCCAAGAAGATCTGATATGGAATGCTCGTCCCGAAAGCTTGCAGGCCGAACTGCAATGCCATCGCGGCACCAAAGAGGATTGATGCGGCGGCCAGCCCCCACGGTTTCCATCTCCCGAGGATGACAACCGCCAGAGCGACGTAGCCGCGGCCCGCCGAGATATTCTCAACGAAGGTACCCGCATATGCGAGGGTGAGATACGCGCCCCCCAGTCCGGTCAGAAGTCCCGCCACCAGCAGCGCTTGCCATCGCAGTCGATATACATCGAGCCCCAACGAATCCGCAGCTTCCGGGCGCTCACCGGCTGCGCGCAGCGAAAGTCCGTAGCGCGTCCGCCACAGCAGGTAGCCGGTGATTGGTACTAATGCGAAGGCCAGGTAAACCAGCATATTGTGGTTGAACAGAGCCCCACCCAGTATCGGAATATCGGTTAGCCTCCCAAACCGCAGCTTGGGAATCAGCGTCACGATAAAGGCCTTGCCGGTAATCCCGAAGAGTTTGCGATAGAAAACCCCGGTGACACCCAGTGCGAAGATATCGAGCGCGGTTCCGGCGACGACCTGATTCACCGTCAGGTTGACCACCAGCACTGCGAGAATCGCATTAATCGCCAGACCTGCGGCCATTCCGGCCCCCAGCCCGAGGATGGTCGAGCCGGAGAAATACGCGACCGCGAGCGCGAAGAACGCGCCACACAGCATCGCGCCCTCGATGCCGACATTGATGATCCCCGATTCCTCGACCAGCAGCTCGCCCAACGCCGCCAGCAAAATCGGCGTGGCCATCCCGATGCTCGAGCTGAGGAACGCCTCAAGCATTCGGTACCTCAGAGACTGCGCCCGCCGCCGCGACCTTGCTTCGACCCAGCGCGCTCCACAACTGGGCAAGCACGGGGGTGTCGAATGCCAGGAGGATCATGATGACCAGCGCCTGGATGACTTGCACCAGTTCCGCAGAAACCCCCTGCGCCCGCTGCATCGCTTGCGATCCATTGTCGAGCGCACCGAACAGAAGCGCGGAAGCGACGATCCCTATCGGATTGAGCCGCGCGATCAGCGCCACCGCGATCGCCTCGAAGCCCCACCCCGGTGACATCTTCTCGTAGAGACGATGAGTGATCGCCGACACCTGCACTGCCCCACCGATTCCGGCAAGTGCGCCCGACAGCGCCAGAATTGTGACCGTCAGCCGGGCGATGGGAATGCCAAAGAATGTGGCAGCACGCCGATTACGTCCCATGGCTCGCAACTGGAAGCCCACGGCGGTTTTGAACAGCAGCAGCGAACACGCAATTGCGAGCACGATCGCGATCACGATTCCCAGGTTCACGCGGCTGGGAGGAAAGAACATGTACATGTGCGCGCTTTCGGCGATTGGGGTGCTGGCGGGATAGGCGCCCGAGGCTTCGATCAGCGGACCATGCACCGACCAACTCAGCAGTTGCGCTGCGACGAAATTCATCATGATGGTGCTGATGACTTCGTTGGTATCGCGATGCGCGCGAAGCCAGCCGCAGATTCCGCCCCACGCGGCCCCACCCAAGGCCCCCGCGATCAAGATGATCGCGATCGCGAGAGGCCTCGGACATCCTTCGAGATGGGGCCCGATCGCGCCGGCTGCCAGTGCGCCCACGACGAGTTGTCCATCCGCTCCGATGTTCCACAATGCGCCCGAGAAGGAGACCGAGATAGCAAGCCCGGTGAAAATCAACGGCGTGGATTTGACCACAGTGTCGGTCAGCGCATACCAGTTGCCGAAAGCGCCCTGTGCCAGCGCCATGAAGACCCCTGCCGGCGACGCTCCCAGCGCCAGCAGCACCCCGGCGAGAATCACGCCGGCGAGCAGAATCGCGGCCACGGCACGGGCGAGCGAGGACAGAATCACGCCACCCTCGAAGGTCGTCCGCGATTCCTGGTTGCGCTCGGAACCATAGAGACGGACGAGGTTTTAAGCCGGCGACCGAACATGGAATCAGGTCCAGTTTCCCGCGATGAGCATGCCGAGCTTTTCCGCGCTGCGCTCGCTTAGATCGGTTTCGCGCACCCGCCCGGCGCTGATCACCAGCAGGCGCCCGCAAGTTTCAAGGAGTTCATCCAAATCGCTCGAGATCAGCAGCACCGCACCGCCGGCGGCGGCGAAATTGGCCAGAGTCTGGTGGACTTCCGCGGCACCCGCCAAGTCGAGGCCCCGACAGATGTTGTGCGCCACGATGACCTTGGGACCGGACGCGAGTGCACGCGCGACCGCAAGGCGCTGGCGGTTTCCTCCCGAGAGGGCGGCTGCAAGGGTCTCGGGTCCGGGCGCCCGGATCTGAAAACGACGCAGAAGTTCGGCGCACAGGTCTCTGGCGCGGGCTCGATCGAGCCATCCGCGATGGGTAGCCTGGTCGCGCAGCGGCTGTGAGAGGACCAGATTCTCCCACAGGGTCATGTCGAGAATCAGGCCGACCAAGTCGCGATTTTCGGGAATGACGGTGAGCACGGCGCGGTCCAAGTCGGTCCCGCGAACCTCGCCCGAGTCGGGACGGAGCACACCCGCCAACACCTCGACCAGTTCGGATTGCCCGTTGCCGTCCACTCCCGCCAGCCCCGCGATCTCGCCTGCCCGCAACGCCAGTGAGACCTGATCGAGAACTCGATGTCCGTCGCGGTGCAGGGTGACATTACGGATGGCGAGCGCGATGGTATTTCCGACCGACATGGGCGCGACCGCGAGCTTGGGTGGAAGGTCGCCGATCATCGCGCGTGCCAACTCGCTCGCGTTGGTCTGGGTCGCGCTGGTGCGGGCGACGACGCGGCCCCCGCGCAGAACGGTAATTCGATCGGCAACCGCCAACGCTTCGGCGAGCTTATGCGTTATCAGCACGATGATTCTGCCCTCGGCCCGCAGGCGTCGCAGCAGATCGAGAAAGGCAGTCAGCTCGCTTGGGCCTAAGACGCCGGTAGGCTCGTCGAGCATCAAGACCCGCGGCTTGAAGCTGAGTGCCCGCAGAACCTCCAGTCGCACCCGCTCCGCCATCGAGCGCTCTTCGATCGTGGTGCGCGCTGGCGGCACAGCGAAGCCAAGGCCCTGCGCAAGCATTCGGGCCTCCGATGCGATCGCAGCCAGCTCAAAACGGTCGCTGGCGAAGCCGCCAAAGGCCAGGTTCTCCTCCCACGTCATCCGCTCAAAAAGCATCGGGCTTTGATTTACCGCCGCGATCCCGGAGCTCAAGGCTGCCCGCGCAGAACCCGCTTGGAGCGCGACCCCATCGAGCAACGCGTCTCCGCCGTCCGGCCGCAGTCGTCCCGCGATGATGTTCATCAGGGTCGTCTTGCCAGCTCCGTTCTCGCCGATCAGAGCGTGAATCTCGCCGGGATGCCCCTCGAAGTCGACCCGATCGAGCGCAAGGGTCGCCCCAAACCGTTTGGTGATGTTCCTGGCGGCAAGCACCGTGTGAGCGAGGTTATATCAGGCGGCGTGAGGAGAGTTGCCCGAAGGAGCGTAGTGGTTCAACACGTACTCCACCGCCTGCTCGCGGTTCACAAGCGTGCCATCGAGCTGCAGATCCTCGACTTCTTTCAGGATCGCTTTGAAGCGCGGGCCGGGCTCGAAGCCGAGTCCTATGAGGTCATTGCCGCCCATGAGCCGTGCCGGTCGAATCTCCGCGGGCGTCATGCTGTTCATTGCCCGTCGGCAGAAATGCCAGAAGCCCAGGTACGACGAGGATGCGAAGGCATCGAGAAAAGCCACCTGCATCAGTTCCGCGAAACCATCTTCTGCCAGCATGCGCTTGAGCGTAGAGGGACGCATTCGCGGCGCCATGCAGAGGCGCAGATGGTTGCGCACCAGATAGGCGACCCGCTCCTGAACGAAGCGCGAGCGCCTGAGCCGCGCCATGATCGCGACCGCGACTTCAGCACCCCGGTCGGTGTGTCCGTAGAAGGTGACCTTGCCATCTGGCGCGACCGCGCGACACTGAGGCTTGGCGATATCATGCAGCAGAATTCCGAACGCGACCGTTTCGGCGCACCCGGGCGGCAGCATCGAGAGGGCAAGCCGCGTATGGCGGTAGACATCGCCCTCGGGATGAAAGTTCTCCGGCTGGGTGCATCCCACCATCTCAAGCACCTCCGGAACCAGCGCCCCGAGCAACCCGCACTCGCGCATGATGTCGATTCCGCGCGCGGCTCCGCCCTCGGTCATCAGCATGACCATTTCCTCTCCCACTCGTTCGGCGGCGATCATTTTGATCATCGGAGCCGCGCGCTTCATCGCCGCCCAGGTCGCGGGATCGATCGCAAAGTCCAAGCGCGCCGCAAAGCGCGCGGCACGAAGAATCCGCAGGTGATCCTCCGCGAAGCGGTCGTAAGGATTTCCAATCGCGCGGACGATTCCGGCGCGCAGATCGCGCATGCCTCCGACGAGATCGATGAATCGGTCTTCGCTCGGCTCGTAGTACATTCCGCCGATCGTGAAGTCGCGGCGAAGAGCATCCTCTTCCAGGCTGCCAAAGCGGATCGCGGAGGGCCGCCGCCCGTCGATATAAGGGGCATCGGCGCGAAACGTCGTTACCTCGAAGGGGTCACCATCGACAACCACCATGATGACCCCGAATGCCGCCCCAATCGCCACGGTACTATCGAACAGCGACTGGACTACCTCGGGGCGAGCATCGGTCGCGATATCGTAATCCTTGGGGGGCACGCCCAGGATTCGATCGCGCACACATCCACCGGCAAAAAAAGCCGCGAAGCCTTTTTCGCGCAGGCGACGAGCAATCGCGAGCGCCTTGCGCTCCTTTTCCGCCCGATTCGAATCCATGACGCGAATTTTATAGCCGGGCGAAGCAGGCGCGCCATATGTCGCGAATGGACGCCGCTGACCAAGAGGGCGTCCAAAGCTTGGCGCGATCTTTACTCGCTCGGGGGGCGGCCCAGCGTGATACCGCCGTCGACCGAGACAATCTGCCCGGTCACGTTCTTGGCGCGCTCGGAGCACAACCATGATGCGGTCCTGCCGATGTCTTCCGTGGTCTGCTCGCGCCGCAGCGGAACCATCTGGTGCACTACCGCATCGAAGGTGACGCGCGCCTTGGAATCGCCGCCGCCCATCGCGGCACCCAGATTTTCCCAGACGCGCGTGTATATGAGCCCCGGGGCCACTGCATTTACGCGAATGCCGGACGGACCGAGCTGCAGCGCCAGTGTCTTCGTATACGAGATCACCCCGGCTTTCGCCGCGGCATATGCGGCAAGGAAGGGGCTTGGAAGAATGCCGGCAATCGAGGAGGTATTGCAGATCGCGCCGCCCGCGCGCATCCGCGGCACCACCTCGCGGCATACGATATAGACCGAGTTCAAATTGAGGTCGACGTACTTTCTCCAGGTCTCGACCGCATCCCAGGAGTTTTGGCGCCCGCTCTCAAACCAGGCGCGTTCGCCGCCGCCGGCGTTGTTGCACAGCACGTCGGGATGAGCACCCAAGCGTTTGGCGGTCGCTTCGACTGCCTCATGCACCGACCTCTCATCGGTGACGTCGGCCTGGAAACCATGGACGTGTCCGGCGATGGCCGCAGGAGGGGGAGCCAGCTCGCGGTCGACGACCGCAACCTCATCGACGACCTTTTCATCGAGGAGTGCGGTTACGATCCCCAGTCCGAGTCCGCGTGCCCCTCCGGTTACGATAGCGTATTTCATGGGAGTCCTTTTGTGCCGGGGGCCGGCCAACAGAAACGGCCCACAGCAACCGTCTCTTCAATCGAGGAAACGCTACAAGACCCGCCTTGTCTCAACAAGCGAATTACCCACCGGGCAAGAGCGTCTAAATAGTTGAGACCATCGAAGATGTCGACCTTGCAAATGACTCTGATCGCGGGTGCCGTGTTTCTCGGCGATCTAACGGCGGTTGCCGCAATTGTCGCTTCTCTGTGGCTCGAGCGTAGTCTCGGCGTCAGTCGGGGGGTGGTGCTCGACTGGATCATCATCGTAGCCGCGAGCTACGGCTTGGCAGCCTGGGTAGCGGGCCACCTGCTCACCCGGAACATGGCTCGCGCCCGGACCGAGCTCGCAAACAAGCCGGACGTGCACCTGCTGGCCGATTGCCCGCACAGGTGACCTACGCGGCTTCCCGGCGCCGATCTCCGTACGTCTTCTGATACACCCGCAACAGCGCGGCGAACACCGACATGACCGCGGGTCCGAGAAAGAGGCCCAACGGACCATAAGCCTCCAGCCCCCCGGCGATACCTAGAAACAGCGCCATGGTCGGAAGCCCGGTGCCCGACCTCATCAGCAGAGGCTTGACGAAGTTGTCGATGATAGCGACTGCCAGCGAACACCACACCACCAGGACGATTCCCCAGAACAACCCCGACGCGTAGGCGAGATAAGCTGCCGCCGGCAGCCATACGATCGCCGTCCCGCCCAGGGGCAGTAAGCCTGCGCCGGCAGACAGAACCGCGAGAAATGCCCAGTATGGGACTCCGCTTACCAGCAGGCCGAACCCGATAGTCACGCCCTGGAGCAGGGCGGTAAGCATCAATCCACGGATTACTGAGGACAGCGTGGAGCGCAGCGTTTCGTAGATCGTTTCCTTGTCTTCTTCGTGCAAGGGCGTGAGCCTGCGGAGCGACTCGTAGTAGCTCTCTCCGTCGCGCAGCAGGTAGAAAAAAACCAACAGGATTATTCCGAAATCGATGATTGCACTCAGCGCGTTCCGCGCCGCGCTCGTGAGATGCTTGCCCACGTACTCGCTGGCGACCTGCGCGGCCTGCAGGGCGTATTTTGGTGCTTCGTCCTCGAGCTTGATCCGGTATCCCAGCCGGCGATTCAGGGACATCACCCACTCCGAATGCTTCATCCATTCGGTCGCATTTCCGATGTTGTTGTTGCCCACGGCGGCCGACGCATAGGCGTAAAGACTCTGCGCTTCGGTGGCGAGGCGTCCCGAGAGCCAGACCGCCGGGAGAATGACGCCCAGCGCGACCCCAAGGGTCAGGATGAGCGCGGATAGGCTGCGCCGCTTGACGACCCTATCGAGTTCCACCAGCAAAGGATGCATTACGAAGGCAATCAAGATCGCCCATGCAATCGGCGTCAGGAACGGGGCGAGCAGGACGAACAGCTCATAAGCCATGAGCGCCAGGAAAGCGAAGAAAAAAATCTGGATGATTCGCTCGCGGTCGAACATGGACGGGGGTCCCGTTGCTGCCGGCGGCAGTTTAGCAAAAGCGTCAAAGGTCGTCTCCTGTGCCGCCCTGCCGCCGCAGGCAGCCGGCGTCCGCGCTAATCCTGCCGAGCTTTTGTTCTGCGGCCGCGCCGGGTCCCGACTGTGTCTTCATGCGGAGTTGCGCCGAGTCAAAAGACCGATACGGTCTCGGTAACTAATGGACTGGAGGCCTCGACCATTCGCCCTGCCCGAATCTCTATCTCGAGCGCGAGTCCGGACATGCGCACCTTTCGCGTCTTCAGTTGGTCAGCCGCGACCTTTTGGTTTCTTCGCTGAGCTGCGCACGACGTGGTGGACGAATCGGGGGGATCATGTCCACGATACTTGGAATTGCATACCGCACCGGACCTCGCGCGGAGTTCGGTTCGTCGGCTCAGCGAGGCTCCTGCGCGTTCGCGAGAGGGACTTCGGTTGCCCGACTTGGGGAGATCTGTTACGCCTTGCTGTTGCTTGCTACGGTTTTCCAAACTCGAGCGATTCCAGGCACGTAGCTCAGCGGGAGAGCACTTCCCTGACACGGAAGGGGTCGGCGGTTCAAACCCGCCCGTGCCTACCATTCGGCCCACGCCCACGACCGTCCTCCCCTAGCTCCGACACATGTCTTCGATGCGTAGTACGCCCGCGCTGTTAGACTTCTTTAAATGAGTTCCGAACTGAGCGTCTCGGTCAACGGGGAACGCCGAACTGTCGCTCGCGGCACGCCTGTCCGCGAAGTGCTGAACGGCATCCCGAGCAGGGACCTGGTGGCGGCCAAGGTTAACGACAAGGTCGTCGACCTTAGCCGCACGCTTGAGTCCGATGCGACCGTGGAGCCGGTCTTGGCAGAGAGCCCGGGCGGACTCGACGTCATCCGCCATTCGACGGCGCATCTGATGGCGATGGCGGTGCAGCAGCTCTACCCGGGAACCCAGGTAACAATCGGCCCGGTTATCGAGGACGGGTTCTACTACGACTTTGCGCCCAAGACACCGTTTACTCTCGAGGACCTGCCGAAGATCGAAGCCCGGATGAAGGAGCTCGCTAAGGCGGACTTCAAGATCGAAAGGGTTGAAGTGTCCCGCGCCGAGGCGATCAAGACGTTCGACGCGATGGGCGAGAAGTACAAGGTCCAAATCATCGAGGAGAACATTCCGGAGTCAGAGGTCGTCTCGATCTACAAGGAAGGCGACTGGATGGATTTGTGCCGCGGTCCGCACGTGCCCTCAACGCGCTACCTGCGCGCATTCAAGCTGCTCTCGGTGGCGGGCGCATACTGGAAGGGCGATGAGCACAACGAGATGCTCTCGCGCATCTACGGCACCGCGTTCGCATCGAAGGAGGCGCTGGACGAGCATCTGAAGTTGCTGGAACTCGCGCGCACGCGGGACCATCGCAAAATCGGTCGCGAGATGGAGCTGTTCTTCTTCGATCCGATCTCGCCCGGTTGTCCGTTCTTCATGCCCAAGGGCACGATCATCCTGAACGAGTTGATCGACTACGTTCGCCGACTGTACCGGCGGTCCGGCTACAGCGAAGTGGTCACGCCCCAGGTGTTCCGCAACCAGATGTTCAATACATCAGGTCACTGGGACAACTTCCGCGAGAACATGTTTCTCTCGCCCGACCCGGAGGCGGAGGGCAGCGATGCGCACACGGTCGACACCGGACCTGAAGGATGGCGGCGGGGATACGGACTGAAGCCCATGAACTGCCCGGGGCACACCTTTGTGTATCGCGCGGAGAAGCGTTCGTATCGCGACCTGCCGATTCGGCTCGCCGAGTTCACCGGCCTGCATCGCGCCGAGCGCTCGGGCGTCCTGCACGGACTATCCCGCGTCAGGTTGATGCATCAGGATGATGCGCACATCTTCTGCCGCGAGGATCAAATCGAGGACGAGTTCGCGCGCAACATCGAGATGGTGCGCGAGGTTTATTCGACGCTGGGTTTTGAGAAGGTCGAGTTCAAGCTCGCGACGATGCCGGATCAGCACCTCGGGACCGAGGCACAATGGCATGAGGCAGAAGAGAAGCTTGCCAACGCCATGCGTCGCAACGAGATCCCGTTCGAGATGAACCCCAGGGAAGGAGCGTTTTACGGACCCAAAATCGAAATCTATGTTCCCGATGCGCTCAAGCGGAAGTGGCAGGTCGCGACGATCCAGCTTGACTATTTCCTGCCCGAGCGCTTCGGGCTGAGCTACACCGCCAGCAGCGGCGCGGAAGAGCGCCCGGTGATGATCCATCGCGCGATCCTTGGATCGCTGGAGCGCTTCATCAGCGTGCTGCTCGAGCATACCGGCGGCGTGCTTCCCTTCTGGCTCGCGCCGGAGCAAGTCCGAGTGCTGTCGCTAAGCGAGAAGGTTGAGTCGTACGCCGTCGAATTGACCAGCATGCTGCGCAAGGCCGGCTATCGGGCGGAGTCAGATATCCGTAACGAAAAGCTGGGGTTCAAAGTAAGAGAGGCGGAGCTTGCGAAAGTCCCGTATATGGTGGTGGTAGGGGAGCGCGAGGCCGCCGCCCGCAGCGTGTCGTTGCGCAAGCTGCGTGGCGAGAAGAGCCAAGCCCTCACGGTTGAAAACTTAATCGAAATGATGCGAAAAGAGCGGTTGCCGGCCTAATCCAATAAGGTCCGGCTTACAAGCCGGAGGAGGTGTCATATTCGTCGAGATTTTAGAATCCCCCCATCGAGAGAGCCCGCGATCCGGGTCAATCGCCTGATTCGCGCACCTGAAGTCCGGGTGATCGATTCGGACGGCTCGCAAATCGGAATTCTTCCCCTCGCCGAAGCGCTGCGCACTGCGGAAAACCGGGGCCTTGACCTGGTCGAAGTCTCGGCGACGGCAAAACCGCCGGTCTGCCGCGTTACGGATTTTGACAAGTATCGCTACTCGCTAAAGAAGAAGCAGCACGACTCCAAGCGGCACTCCGGGGCCCACACCATCAAGGAAGTCAAGATGGGCGCGCGCACCGCCGAGCACGATGTGGGCTTCAAAGTTAAGCACATCCGACGCTTTGTTGAGGAGGGCCAGCGTGTTAAGCTCTCGGTCTCGTTTCGCGGCCGCGAAATAACCCATCCTGAATTGGGGCGGAGTCTCATCGACAAGGTTCTCCTCGAGGTGCAGGATGTGGCACAGCCGGACGGGGGAACCCGGATGGAAGGCAGGAACATGTCGGTCCTGCTGACGCCGCGATAGGAATTTGCAAGCAAAGCACGTCACCGATGCCTAAGATCAAAACCAACCGCGCAGCCGCCAAGCGTTTCAAGGTGACCAAAGGCGGCAAGGTCAAGTACAAGAAGGGCTATTCGCGCCACCACGCGTGGGCGAAGAATCGCGGTCGCAAGCGGCGGCTGCGTATGCCCGGCATTCTCAAGAAGACCGAGGGCGAAGTCGTGAAGACCTTGCTGCCGTACGCGTAACGCGGCGGAGCGCTCAACTCCGCAGAATCCTCGGGAAGGATGTATCTCACATGCCTCGCGCCAAGGGTGGCCCCAAGACCCGCCGCCGCCACAAACGCCAACTGAAACTCGCCTCCGGGTTCGTCGGGGGGCGCAAGCTGTATCGTCAGGCTCGCAGCACCTTCGAGAAGGGGTTGACCTACGCCTACCGCGACCGCAAGCAAAAGAAGCGGGTATTTCGCGCCCTGTGGGTCCAGAGAATCAACGCGCTGGCGCGCGAGCATGGCATTTCCTACAGCAAGTTGATGGACGGGCTCAAGAAGGCGGGCGTGGCGGTCGATCGCAAACAGCTCGCGGCGCTTGCCAAGGACCGTGACGGATTGTTTACCGAGCTGGTGCGCGCCGCCAAGAACGCGCTCGGCCTAAAAGCAGCCTGAAGCCGCGCCGTTCGGGGCACGCACCAAGAAACCATGTGGAGTTCCACATGGTTTTTTGTTTTCCCGCAGTCCGTCCGAGCGGCGAGTTTGGAGTTAGCGAATGAAGGAGCAATTGGAGGAGATCCGACGGCGTGCGTTGGCCGAGCTTTCCGTTGATGCTACCGCGCAAGCGATCGAAGCGGTCCGGGTGCGCGTGCTCGGCCGTTCCGGCGAGCTCACCGAAATCATGCGCGGCATCGGCGACCTCGCCCCGGACGAGCGGCCGCTGGTCGGCAAGCTGGTCAACCAGATCAAGCGCGAAGTCGAAAGCCGGATCGCAGCGTTGCAGGACAATCTGCGCGGCCGCGAGTTGGAACGCTCTCTCGACGAGGTGAAACTGGACGTCACCCTACCCGGCATGAAAATCCCGCGCGGCCGCATTCATCCGATCACCCAGATCATCGAGGAGATGCTGGATATTCTGTGCGAGATGGGCTTTGAGATCGAGTACACCCAAGATGTCGAGGACGATTTCCACAACTTCGCCGCCCTGAACTTTGCGCCCGATCATCCGGCGCGAGACATGCAGGACACCTTCTTCCTTCCCGGCGGACTGCTCTTGCGCACCCACACCTCCAACGGACAGATCCGCGTGCTGGAGCGCCGCCGCCCTCCGCTGGCGGTGGTATGTCCGGGGGGGTGTTACCGACGCGACGACCCGAGCGTGCGCGCCTCGCCTGCCTTCAACCAGATCGAAGGCTTCATGATCGATCGGCATGGCCGCATAACCATGAGTCATCTGAAGGGTGTCCTCACGGAATTCGCCAAGGGCTTTTTCGGCGAGACCGGGGTCCGTTTTCGGGGAAGCTTCTTTCCCTTCACCGAACCGAGCGCGGAGCTCGACATCTACTGTCTGCTGTGCGCTGGGGCGGGATGTCCGGTGTGCAAGTACAGCGGATGGACGGAGGTGCTGGGCTGCGGAATGATCCATCCAAACGTGCTGCGGGCGGTCAAACTCGATCCCGCGGAATACCAGGGTTTCGCGTTCGGAATGGGCGTCGAGCGTACCGCACTGATGAAGCTTGGCATCGATGATATGCGACTGTTTTTTGAAAACGATCTCCGGTTCCTCGCACAGTTCCCATCGGTCAGCGGGGGTGTGCGATGAAGCTGCCGCTGAGTTGGCTTGGTAAGTTCGTCCAGCTCGATGCGACCGCCAACCAGATCGCTGATCGGCTGAGCGCTGCCGGACTGGTCGTCGAAAACATCCAAAAAATCGAGCCCGCCTTCCAGGGCGTGGTGGTAGCGAAAGTGGTCGAGGTCGGCCGGCACCCCAACGCTGATCGCTTGAGCCTCTGCCAGGTGGACGCGGGCGCCAAAGGACGCTTCAGCGTGGTTTGCGGAGCGCCCAACGCCAGGACCGGGATGACGGCGGCGCTGGCGATGGTGGGGGCCCGGCTCGCCGGCGCCGACAAGGGACAGCACGGAGATGGCGTTCCCCGTCTGGAAGATCTGCCGGCTCTGGAGGCGGCGACCATTCGCGGCGTGCGCTCGGAGGGGATGCTCTGTTCGGAGCGCGAACTCAAACTTTCGGACGAGCACGCGGGAATTCTTGAACTGCCCGACGACGCGCCAGTCGGAAGCGACCTGGCCGACTTCCTCTTCCTGCCCGATTCCCTGCTGGATGTGGAAGTTACCCCCAACCGGGGCGACTGCCTTTCTATCATCGGTCTGGCCCGCGAAGTGGCGGCGATCTTCGGTGTCCGGCTTAACGTGCCGCGGCCACGTCCGATTCGCGGCGGTACTAAAACGGAGCGCCCGGACAAGTTTGTTGTCGAAATCATGGCCCCGGACTTGTGTCCGCGTTACGCCGCGCTGGCGATGACGAATATCAAGATCGGGCCTTCGCCCATCCGCCTCCGCCGCCGCCTGGAGCTATGCGGGATGCGCGCGCTCAACAGTGTGGTCGATGCGACCAACTACGTAATGCTGGAGACCGGCCAGCCGCTACACGCTTTCGATCTGAGTAAGATCGCCGAGGGAAAGATCGTGGTGCGCCGCGCCGACGCCGATCGCGAATTTACTACCCTGGACAACCTCACACGCGACCTTCAGCCTGATGATCTGTTGATTGCCGATCCGGCCAAGCCCCTGGCGATCGCCGGAGTGATGGGCGGACTGAACTCCGAGGTCAGCGAAGCGACCACCACCATCCTGCTCGAGAGCGCGTACTTTGAGCCCGCCACGGTGGCGCGCACCTCCCGACGCCTGCAACTCTATAGCGAGGCGAGCTCCCGCTTTGCGCGCGCGATCGATCGCGCGGGGCAGGCGAGGGCGCTGGCTCGCGTCGCGGAGCTAATCGGCGCCTTCTCGGGTGGCAGGCTCTGGGGCGACTTGAGGGACGTCGAACCGCGCCCGGCGCCGGTGCGCAACATAAGCCTCGATCTCACCATCATAGAATCGCTCATTGGGGTAGCGGTCGCTCCCGCCGAGAGCCGGCGGTGGTTGAGAGCGATAGGAGCCGAGGTAAAGTCGGCCGGTCGCGGGTCGTTAAAGGTCGTGCCCCCGTCCTGGCGCGCCGATTTGAACGAGCCCGCCGACCTGGTGGAGGAAGTGGCACGGCTGGGCGGCCTCGACCATATCCCCAGCGGTCTGCCGGCGCGGATTGCAGCACGGCCCAGCCAGAGTCCGTTGCGCGCATTTCTCAAGAACACACGCGAAGTGATGCTGGGAGCGGGCCTCAACGAAGTACGGACATTGGCGTTCACCGGACCCGCCGATAACGTGAGGTATGCGGGCGTCACGCCGGAACCTAGACCGGTTGTCGTTCAGAATCCCCTGTCCGCGGAACTCAGCGAGCTGCGGCTGAGCCTCATCCCTGGGCTGACCGGGGCGTTACGGTTCAACCTCAATCGGCAGGCCTCGGCGGTGCACACTTTCGAGCTTGGAAAAGTGTTCGCGATGCGCGAGGGCAGCGCCGCCGAGACTCTGGTGTTGGCCGGGCTGAGTTACGGTCCATATCTCATTGCGGCTCTCGGTCAGGATGGGGTCGGCAGCGGATTTTTTGCTATGAAGGGAATCCTCGAATCGTGGTTCGCCGCAATGGATGTCCGCGAGCGAATTTCGTTCGACGTCGCCGCGCCTTCCGAGGTACCGTTTCTACATCCCGCCCGCGCCGCGAAGATCGCGGTCGAGGGCTCTCGGGTGGGCTATCTGGGTGAACTGCATCCCGGGGAGGGGCTACGACTCGAGCTCGACGGACCGTGCGCGGTCTTCGAACTTGACTTAACGAAATTCATTTCTTATGGTTTCACGCCGCGCAAAACGATCGAGGTACCCCCGCGTTTTCCCACGGTTAGACGCGACGTGGCACTGGTTCTCGAACGCGGGCTCCCGGCCGCGACGGTTATCGAGACCGTGAAGGAAGTTGCGCCGCCCTTGCTAGAGAGTGTCGAGGTCTTCGATGTTTACGAAGGGCAAGGGATCGAGTCGGGGAAGAAGAGCGTTGCGCTGGCTTGTCGATACCGGGCGAGAGATCGCACGCTGACAGATGAGGAGGTAAACCGGATCCATTCGGCGGTGGTCGAACGGGTCAGGACACGCCTGGGAGCTGGGTTGCGGCAGTAAAGCGTGCTCGTTGCGAGTTGGTGGGGACCAATACGCCACAGGGCATGACCAAAGCGGACCTCGTAGATCTGATTTACGAGCGAGTAGGCTCCTCCAAGAAGGAGGCCTCTGCAATTGTTGAAGCGGTTTTCGCGATCATCCGTGGAAGTCTGTGCGAAGGGGATAAGGTCAAGATTTCCGGCTTCGGGACGTTTATCGTCAATCACAAGAACGCCCGCCGCGGCCGCAATCCGCAAACCGGTGTCCCCATAACAATCGACTCGCGCCGCGTGCTATCCTTCAAGGCGAGCCAGGTCCTCAAGGATCGAATCAACAACGGCATTTCCGCCCGGCCATGACCCGCAAAAGCCGCCCTGCCGCGCCCAAGCGTAACAAGCCCAAGGCCGCGGCGCCCGCGCGGACTGTGACCCAGCTAGTCGCGGGGATGCCCGAGCGAGGCCTCAAGATTGGGGAAGCGGCTGAGGTACTCGGGGTGGAGACTTACGTGCTGCGCTTTTGGGAGACGCAGTTTCCGTTTCTGAGACCGCGCCATTCGCGCACCAAGCATCGCTTCTACCACGACCTCGACCTCGAGGTGCTGCGCCTGATAAAAGGGTTGTTGCATCAGGAAGGCTTCACGATTGCGGGAGCCAACAAGTACATCCGCGAGAACGGGCTCGAGACTCTGTTGGCGGGCAAACCGACTACTGTTATGCGACCCGAACAAACACCCTCTGCGGGAGAAACTCCCCAGAAATCTCCGGTCGACGGACACACGCGTCGGGTGCTTTCCGATGTACGCCGCGATCTCGAGTCGTTGCACAAAATGCTCGAGTAAATAAATTCGATGTCTGATCCCCTCCTCATAAGTTCCACCTTTCCGATGGCGCGCTGCAGATCGTGCCAGAAGGATGTACTGACCTGCGTGCAGTTCGATCATGACGGTGTCGAATACCGCAGCTGCGCGCATTGCGACACGCCGATCGCCAGCGAACTGTCGTGGGTCAGTGCAACGGAGTTGGAATCGAGCGGTTACGAGATCGGTCAGCGCCGCGGCAACAAGGGTGGGTGCGGCTGCGGCTCAGGCGGTTGCAGCATCCGCAAGCCCTGACACCCGATTTCGTGGAATTGCCCGCCGAGCGGCGGCAGGACAGCTCCTCCCCGTGGCTGCTTTCACCGCGCGCCGGCGTGCACCGCAAAGCTCTTAAGCGCGTACTTTACATCAGCTCACTACTCCGGTCTGGCGCAAAGCTTCGTAGACTACGATCGACACAGCGTTGGCGAGATTCAGGCTTCGTACTCGAGGTTCGAAAATCGGGATGCGGAAGGTGGAATCCGTCCGCTCGGCGATGAACTCGGGGCCGAGCCCCTTGGTCTCGCTCCCGAACACCAGGTAGTCGCCGCGGGCATAGTTGGCGGCCAGGTAACTCGGCTCGGCGCGCGCGGAGAAAAATTTGGCCGCGAGTTTTTGATTGGCCGCGACGAACGGCTCCCATCCGGGATAGGTGCGTAGATCAACCAGCGGCCAGTAGTCCAGTCCGGCGCGTTTGAGGTAGCGATCCGCGAGGGAAAAACCCAGCGGCCCCACCAGATGCAAGCGCGTCTTTGTGGCCGCCGCCAGACGCGCGATCGATCCGGTGTTTTGCGGAATCTCCGGGCGCACCAGCACGATGTGCAGAGCGGGTTGGTCGGGGCTCAAGTGGGAGGAGCGCTCGCGATTGGATGCCGCACGCCGCTGAGATTCAGAAAGAATCTCCCGGTCTCATCGCACTCGAGCCTATCCGTCAGATGATAGTAAGCATTGCGCAGAAACCGCGCGCGGAGTTTGCCGCTCTTGACCCGTGCGTAGAGCGCGTTGTCCGCGCCAACCTGCAGGGCGGAAGCATCGAGGGGCTCGCGGGTTTCATCGTTTAGCAGCATCGCGAAGCCACCGAGTCCGTCGTCCTCCAGCGTGCGGACGACATAGGGTGTGTCTTCCACCCTGATCGACGCCCGTTCATCGCCGACCTGCAGAAAGAACGTCCCGTCTGGATTGGGCTGAATTGATTTGCTGAACAACAACGCGATGCGTGGATTGTCGATCCGCTCGTCATCGGTGTACCAGTTGCCGTCGCGCCGGAACGAGATTTTTCCCGATTCGACCGGGTAAAAGCCAGCTCGCGCCATCGTCTATTTACGGTTGCGGCTATCCAGGATGATCGTGACCGGACCCTCGTTGACCAGGTCGACTTCCATCCGGGCACCGAACTCTCCCGTCTCAACCTTAACATCACGTTGGCGAACGAGCGAGATGAAGTGTTCGTAGAGGCGCTGCGCTTCCAAGGGGGGAGCCGCGCGAACGAACGATGGACGGCGTCCCGACTCGGTATCCGCGAGCAGGGTGAATTGCGAAATTACCAGCAGCTGCCCACCGACCGCGCCGAGCGCCAGGTTCATTTTGCCGGCGTTATCCGCAAAGACGCGCAATCCTAGCGTCCGATCCGCGATAAAGGCCGCATCGGCTTCCGTATCGTCGCGGGCGACTCCCAGGAGCACCACCATTCCGCGCGCGATGCTTCCCACCACGCGGTCGCCGACCCTGACCTCGGCCCGGCTGACCCGTTGAAGAATTGCCCGCACGATTGCGTCGTATATGGGGAGGGTGCCACAGAGCAAGCCGCTAAAACATGTTCCGTTCGACCTGTCGGGAAGCTTACTATAGTCTCATCGCCCTATGATTCCGGTCCTTTTTCATATCGGACCTCTGTCCGTTTACAGCTATGGCATGATGATGGCGCTGGGGTTTCTGGCCGCCGACTACGTCATTACGCTCGAATGTCGACGGCGCGGGATCGTGACCGAGTACGCCTCGTCCATCGTGGTGTGGTCTGCGATTGTCGGAATAAGCAGCGCCCGGGTTCTGGATATCCTCAACAATTTTTCCAACTATTGGGCAGATCCGAAGTCGATGATCCTGTCGGGTTCTGGATTTGTTTGGTACGGCGGTCTGTTCGGTGGAATTTTCGGCGCCTATCTGGTCTCGCGCTACTACAAAATAGGGTTTTTAAAAACCATCGACATGTGTGGCCCCGCCCTGGCCATCGGACAGGCGATCGGACGACTGGGGTGCCAGCTGTCCGGCGACGGTGATTGGGGTTTGCCCTCCAAGCTACCGTGGGCTATGGCCTATCCGCGCGCGATCGTCGGATGGAACTCGCAGACCGTGCTCAAGCTGGACGCGCACGGTCAGCTGGTCTCGGGTTTTTTTCCGGGCGTCCGTGTGCATCCGGCGCCCATCTATGAGACGCTGCTATATACGGGGGTTTTTGTCATCCTTTGGAGACTGCGCGGCAGGGGTTTTGCCGACGGTCAATTGTTTTTCCTGTACTTGATACTCGCGGGCACAGCTCGTTTCATGGTTGAGTTCGTACGAATCAATCCGCGCGTGTTTATCGGCCTTAGCGAGGCGCAATTGATCGCAATTGCCATGATTATCTTCGGGTCGATGGCGTGGTTCCTGGTGGGAGCCAAGCAGGAGAGCGTCGCGGCCAAGCAGGCGATACACGCCTGAAAGTCATGAGAGCAACTAACAAACTGATCTATACCGTCGCCGCAGTGATCGCGCTGGTGGGGATCGTGCTCCTGATCGCCGGCCAGCTGCGCGACAATCACCGCACCCCCAACCCTGACCGGGAACAAGCATCCCCCCATGAAGAGGAGCAAGAATCGCCGCCGGTCGCCGCGGGAGACAAAGCCGCGAATTTCAAGCTCGAAGCTCTCGATGGCACCACGGTGTCACTGGAGCAGCTGAAGGGTAAGGTGGTCTTTCTCAACATCTGGGCCACGTGGTGCGGTCCATGCCGCGAGGAAATGCCCTCGATGGAGACGCTGTACGATGAGCTCCGCACTAACCGGGACTTCGTGATGCTCGCGGTCAGCCAGGATACCAAAGGCCGCTTGGTGGTCGCGCCCTATGTCGAGAAAAACGGTTACCGCTTCAAAGTTCTGCTCGACCCGGAAAACAAGGTCGGCGAGGCGTACGATGTCAGCGGCGTACCGGAAACGTTCATCATCGATCGCGGCGGCAGGATCGTCGCCCATCACATGGGTGCTTTCGACTGGTCTCGTCCCGACGTCAAAGACGCGCTCAGGCAACTTCTTGAGTCGAAACCAAGCTGATTGGTTAGATAAGAATCCCGGTGCATCAGAACCGTGGTTTTGCTTAAATTGAAGAACTCTGCAATGGCCGGTGTCGCATGGCGGTAATAAAGCGGAATCGTTGGGCAATAACTTTGGCGATCTTTGTGATCGCCTCTTTCCTGGGACTCGGTTCGGTGGCGGTGCGCCGCGCGCAAGCGCTGCCCAACGATACGTACCAGGAACTGGAAACCTTCGCGAACGTGCTCGCGATCGTCCAGAAAAACTACGTCGAGCCGGTTACGACCAAGCGCCTCATCGACGGTGCGATAACCGGGATGCTCTCATCACTCGACCCGCACAGCGCCTACCTCACACCCGAGTTGTATCGGGACCTGGAAGTGGAGACGCGCGGCAGTTTCGGGGGGCTCGGGATAGAGATCACGATCAAGAACGGCATCCTAACCGTGATGTCGCCCATCGATGACACCCCGGCCTATCGGGCAGGTATCAAGTCCGGCGACCAAATCATCAAGATCGACAACGACTTCACCAAGGACATGACCCTGACCGAAGCGGTCAAGCGGATGCGTGGGCCCAAAGGATCGAAGATCAAGTTGACCATGCACCGCCAGAATGTCCCCGAACTTTTCACGGTGGCGATCGCGCGGGACGTGATCAAGATTCCGTCGGTCAAGGCCAAGAAGCTCGATGAGGGCTTCGACTACATCCGGGTCAGCACCTTCCAGGAGAACACCGACGAGGCGGTGCAGAAGGCGCTTGACGACTTCGAGAAGGAACACGAAGGCCACATCAAGGGCCTGGTTCTCGACCTGCGCGACGATCCCGGTGGCCTGCTGCAGCAGGCAGTGAAAGTCTCGGATGAATTCCTCGACGGCGGCATGATCGTTTACACCCTGGGTCGTCGGGAAGACCAGGAACAGAAGTTCTTTTCCCACAAGAAGACGGGTTTTGACGACTACCCGCTAGTAGTACTCGTCAACGGCGGGACCGCGAGCGCCAGCGAGATCGTCGCCGGGGCACTGCAGGACCAGCGCCGCGCGGTCGTGGTCGGCACGCAGACCTTCGGCAAAGGCTCCGTTCAGACCATCCTTCCGCTCGACGATCATTCGGCCCTTCGCCTCACCACGGCGCGCTACTTCACTCCCAATGGGCGCTCGATTCAGGCGGTAGGTATCACGCCCGACGTTGATGTGGAGCCCCCGAAACCAACCCTGGCGGCGCTCGAAATTCCGGGGGCCGAGGTCGACGAGAACCCGGAGATTCACGAGAGCGACCTGCCGCATCACTTCCAGAACGGGCAATCGCACAAAGACAGCGAAGGTGCGACCGCGCCGGCGCCTCAATCCAGTACCAGCCCGTCGGCCACCAAGCCCGGGACCAAGTCCGGCAAGGCCCAGAAAGCCGAGAAGGAAGAGAAGGAAAAGGACGTCCAGCTCGAGAAGGCAATCGACATTCTCAAGCATTGGAATTCATTCAAGCTGCAACTCGCCAAGGGCGACGTGCAGCAGAGCGTTTCTTCAAGCGGTCAGCAGCAATAGCTGAGCAACTCGGTCGGGAATTGGCTGCGGCGGCCCGGAAACAGGCCGCCGCTTTTTTTCGGCGCATCTGAATGTGCGGCCGCAAGCCGGCTGGTCAGCGCGCCCTGATTACGCTCGACCCTGCGCGTCTATCGCACCGCGAGCGAGTAAGGCTTCATGCTGCGCTTCCAGACGCCGCAGGATATCGATCATCACCTCGTCCTGCTGTTCCAGATGCAGCATGATGGACTTCACTTCTTGTTCGGCCTTCGTGTTGATCTCATAGTCGTGCTCCGCCATGAGTCGGTCTTTGTCGGCCTGCCGATTCTGGGACATCATGATGATCGGTGCCGCATAGGCAGCCTGGAAGCTCAGCGCCAGATTCAGCAGGATGAACGGATACGGGTCCCAGTGGCGCACGAAGGCTATAGCGTTGAGTGCGATCCATCCGCCGAATAGCAGCGACTGGATGACGATGAAGGACCAGCTGCCCATGGTCTCGGCAAAACGGTCGGCGATTCGCTCGCCCGCGGTCAGTGAATCGTCGTGCCTACGGTTTATGTTCAGTACGGGCGGATGGTCGTGCATATGCCTGACCCGCACGCGTTCCCATTTTCAGGCCAAGCTCTCATCGCTCATCGCTTGCCCTCCTGCTCACCGACGACCGTACGCGGGCATGAATCTAGCTCCGTAGGAGCCGCGCCGCTGAAATTCCTGTCTAGCTTCAGAACCGTGCTGGCGTGGCGGCGGCTTGCCCTTAAGCGATTGGAAGGCAGGCCTGGGAGCCTCGGGACTTGAACCTCCCACGGGACGGAGAGCAACATCGCGGGCCAGTAGATGAGCGTCAACTTTCTCATCACCGGAACCGGCAGCCGAGTGGGCAAGAGCACGGTTGGCTGCGCGCTCGGCTTTGCATTTCGAGCGCGCGGTCTTCGCATCGGGGTGATGAAACCCGCCGAGGTTGGTTGCGCTGATCACAACGGCCAACTCGAGGCCTCCGACACTCGCGCGCTGGCACTCGCCGCAGGATGCGATCTGCCTGTGGAACTGATGTGTCCCTATCGTTACCGCAGTGCGACCTCTCCCCCGGCTGCAGCCGAACTTGATTCGCAGCCGCAGCCCGAGCTCGGACGAATCAGCGATTGCTTCGACCGCATCGCCGCCGCAAGCGACCTGGTGTTGGTCGAGAGTACCGGCGGCCTGGCCGAGCCAATAACCTGGCAGTCGGATTTCGCGGATCTGGCCGCGGCGCTAGACCTTGAGGTGATAGTCGTGATCGCGAACCGGCTGGGAGCGATTAATTCTGCGCTGCTTACTTTGCGCTATGCAGCGAGTAAGGGATTGCGCGTCGCCGGCTGGATATTGAATGACCTCGAACCCGCCGTGCGGCCGGGGGACCCAACCACCGTCAAAACCCTCTCGCGCTTGACCGATACTTCATGCCTGGGCACCATGCGCTTCAAAGAGCCGCTCAGCATCGAGGTGGTGGAGAAACTCCTGCTCCGCGCTTCAGGGGTTACCGTGCCCTGAATCAATGCGCCGGCGTCGTAGCCGGCAAACCCGCTCCTCACCTCGCTTACTACTTGTGATACCCTTGGTTCGCCATGGACGAGCAGTTGGTAATGGGCTTTGGGCCCCGATCTGCGAGGGCGCTCAGCGTGACCCAGCTCCTCAGGTTGATCAGCGAGACCCTGGAGGACCATCTCGACCGCGTTTGGGTTGGTGGTGAGGTGTCGAATGGGCGCCTCGCCGCTTCGGGCCACTTCTACTTCACCCTCAAAGACGACCGCAGCTCGATCAGCGTGGTGATGTTTCGCAGTGATTATCAGCGCTTGCGATTTCAGATCAAGGACGGCATGGCGTTGATGATCCGCGGGCGGGTCAACGTGTTCGAAGCGCGCGGTTCAGTGCAGATCGTCGCGGACGAGATAGAGCCGCGTGGCCTGGGCGCTCTGCAGATTGCCTTCGAGCAGCTCAAGAAGCGTCTGGCCGCCGAAGGACTGTTCGACCGCTCCCGCAAACGCCCGGTGCCGTTTCTGCCTCACACCATCGGAATCGTAACTGCCCGTCGCGGTGCGGGTCTTCGTGACATCGTGCATGTCCTGCTCGACCGGTTCCCCAATGTTCATCTGCTGGTGCGGGCCGCGAAAGTTCAGGGCGATGGTGCCGGATGGGAGATTGCGGAGGCGATTGCCGACCTTAACGAAGATGGCCGCGCCGAGGTGATCATCGTAGGTCGCGGGGGCGGTTCGCTGGAAGACTTGTGGGCATTCAACCAGGAGATCGTAGCGCGCGCGATCTTCAACTCCCGGATTCCAATAATCTCCGCGGTGGGCCACGAAATCGACTACACGATCGCCGACTTCGTCGCCGATGTTCGCGCTCCGACCCCGACGGCCGCAGCGCAGATGGTGGTGCCGAGCCTCGTGGAGCTTCGCGAGCAAATCTCGATGGCGCACGCAGCGCTTATCGCAAGAATGAGACGGGAACTAGGTGGGTGGCGTGAGACAGTGGATGATCTCGCCGTCCGGGTGCGGCACCCTGGCGCGCTGGCCGCGC
>DASXMJ010000148.1 GCA_036495685.1 Candidatus Binataceae bacterium
AATCATGTCCTCCTCCTGGAGGTTATTGGGGCCACTCGAAACTGCTGATGGTATGCTGATGTTCGGTGTGTCGACGGCCATGATCATAGCCATCCTACAGCGATTGGTCGTGATTAGGTTTGGCGACCTCGACAGCTAAATCCGCGAACGCCGGTCTGTGAGAGCGGCACGTAGCCCTGTGCTCCGCAAAAATTGTCGGCCTCAAGCAGCAACGGCGCCGACACGATATTCGTGGTAAAGGCCGTTCAAGATCGGGCGAGCCACTACTGAGGCCGGGCGGTCAAGCCGGTAGCGATTACGTTGCAAACGCGCCCGCAGGTCTGGCCGGGGCTCGGGAATACCCGGACCGAGAGACGAGTGGGGCCTGCCGCGGTTGTACAACCGAGCGCTGCAAAACCCATGTGACCGAAAGTGTAGAGGTGCTTTATCCATGGCATCCGTGGTTCGGTCGGACAGTCTATATACATGAAGTCATTGAGCGTGGCAGCGGACGAATCTTTCGCTGCGATCTGGGCAAGAGACCGACTGCGCGTTGCATGAATGTTCCCGCCTGGATGTTCGATCGTGCAGCGTGCTTTCGGACTCGGCTGGCCGATGCTCCGCAGGTCGAACTGGCGGCGCTGAACTGTTTAAAAGCGTTGCTTGCTGAGGTTGCACCTCGAACGTCTGCAACAACCGTAGTGGTAGGAGCTGGGCATCCCTTGGAGAGACGAGGAGATGCCGATGCCACGCCGCAATCGCCAATTACCAACTGTGCAACTCGATCTGTTCCGATCGTCGAGTCCTCACTCACTGGAGTGGCCACGCCTGTCGGCGGAGGTGCGGGAGAAAGTGACGCGCTTAATTGCGCAGATGCTGAGTACACCCGAGCTTGGCAATCTTCCCAGCCACCCCCACGGAGGCCACGACGATGAGTGACAAGATCAAGCCACATCATCTCCAGCGCAAAGCCGTACTCTACATCCGGCAGTCCTCCGCCCATCAGGTTATCCACAACCGTGAGAGCCGCAGCCTTCAATATGCGATGCGCGAGCGGCTCGCGGTCCTGGGTTGGTCGAACATTGAGATAATCGACGACGACCTCGGTATCTCTGCAGCTGGCACCGCGACCCGCGCCGGGTTTGAGCGCATGGTGGCGGAAGTGTGCCTCGGCAAGGTCGGAGCAGTGGCGGCGCGTGAGGTATCACGCTTCGCTCGCAACAGTCGCGATTGGCAGCAACTCATCGAGATGTGTCGCGTAGTCGACACGCTGCTGGTTGACCAGGAGGCCATCTACGCGCCGCGTCAGAGCAATGATCGGCTCCTGCTCGGGCTGAAAGGAAGTCTCAACGAGTACGAACTTGATCTCTTGCGCCAGCGCTCGCTTGCGGCGCGACATCAGAAAGCGCGGCGCGGCGAATTAATCGTTGCCGCACCAGTGGGTTACCTGAAGACTGACGAACAAAAGCTTGAGAAGGACCCTGATCGCCGGGTCCAGCAAGCGATCGCCCTGGTCTTCAGCAAATTCTCCGAACTCGGAAGCGTGCGACAGACGCTACTGTGGTTCCTTGAACATGGGTTGGATCTGCCGGCGAGACCGCACGGCGAGATCGTTTGGAAACGGCCCCGCTATGCTACCGTCTATCGCATTCTCACCAACCCGACCTATGGGGGCGCCTATGCTTACGGTAAGACCGGTGCGTCCACGGTCTATGACAGCGCGACTGCGCGGCCCAGCGTTCGGCGCAAACCGCGCGAACAATGGTTGGCCTTGCACCCCGGCACCCACGAGGGCTATGTCGCGTGGGAGCGGGCGGAGGCAATTCGGCGCATGATCATCGACAACAACTATGGTGGAGAACACCCAGGCGCGGCCAAGGATGGCGACGCGCTCCTGGCCGGCATTCTCCGTTGTCGACGCTGCGGACGGAAGTTGACGGTGCGCTATACAGGTCGAGGGCACGATGTCCTGCGCTATTCCTGTACCCGTGGCTGGCTGGACAACGGTGAGCCGCGCTGTATCGCCTTCGGCGGGTTAAAAGTGGATGACGCCATCGCGGCGGAAGTTCTCAGAGTGGTGCAGCCCGCAGCTATTGAGGCTGCGAAGCAAGCGCAACAGCAGGAAGTGCAGCAGCGCGATGAGGTGCGGGCCGCTTTGCTGCGAGATCTCGAGGCCGCACGCTTTGCTGCCGATCGTGCCTTTCGGCAATACGACGCCACCGATCCACAGAACCGCTTGGTTGCGGCCGAGCTGGAATTACGCTGGAACCGGGCGCTCGAACGTGTGACCAACTTGCAGGAGCGCATCGATGCTCATGATCGCCAACGACCCGCGCCGACCTCGACCACGCCGGATGACTTTGGGTCGCTCGCCACGGACTTGAAAACCGTGTGGGCCGATCCGGCCATCGATGCGCGGTTAAAGAAACGCATCGTACGAACCTTGCTTCATGAGGTTATTGCCGATATCGAGCCGTCAGCCGGTGAGATAGTCCTTGTGCTCCACTGGGTTGGCGGTGTTCATACCGAATTGCGTCTGCCCAGGCGCCGACGTGGACAATGCAAGGGCACGGCGGTGGAGATCATCGAAGCCGTGCGCGTATTGGCGCGCATCGCCAATGATGACTTAATCGCAGGTCTGCTCAATCGTAACCGGCTAACGACTGGCTATGGAAATCGTTGGACCCGCGAGCGGGTGACTTCGCTGCGCTCTCACCACAAAATCCCGGTCTATTCTCAGCAAATTCGCGAGCATGAAGGTTGGATGACGCTGACCCAGGCTGCGGCTACACTCGCGGTTAGCGCCAAGACGTTGCGCCTAGCCGCTGAACGCGGAGAGGTGGAGGCACAGCATCCCTTGCCCGATGGTCCTTGGATCTTCAACCAAGCTGCTCTCGAGACTGAAGCTGCTCGACGCCTCGCCCCACGCAACCGGAACACCCCCGCAGGACATGACTCGCAGCAACAAAACCTCGATTTATCAATGACATAGCCAGGTGGGTAGTATGAATCACGATTGTAGTAGGCGGCGTAGGCTTTGAGAATCCGACGCAGGTGCGGTTCGCCCGAAACCACCAGGTGGTCAAGACATTCGCGGCGAATCGAACCGATGACTCGCTCGAC
>DASXMJ010000149.1 GCA_036495685.1 Candidatus Binataceae bacterium
AGATTCTGGAGCGGATGCTCGCCGATTGCTCTGCCGGCGACATCGCCATCTTCATGTCCAACGGTCCGTTCGACGGCTTGAAAAACCGTTTTCTGGAAGCGTTGCGTGGCCGCGGCACTTCCTAGCTGGGTTTGTCACGGCCCACAACAATCCTGATGCAGCTGACCTCTTCACCGTTCCTGATTAGCGCCTGGCGCGGCCAGTTTCTCCCCTGGGGAGAAACCGTGTTTCGGGCGAGGATGGGTCAGCGTGGCGAGGGCGGAAGGCTCTGCTCGATAGAATCTGGTGGCAATTCAAGAATCTTTAGTAGTGGGCCGCCCTCCGGAATTCGTCCTTTAGCGATCAGTTCGTCCCAGAGGTGCGCCGGCGAGGTGCTGAAGACCGCGTCTGCGTTCACCGGGACCTCAAACCAGGAACCCCGCGCCTTTTCGTCGTGCAGTTGGTCGATGCTCCATTGCGAGTAGCCCTGGAAGACGCGGACGCTCTCCTTGTCTAGATGCGGGTCCTTTAAAATCGCGGCGATGTCCTTGGGATCGACACTCAGGTATAGGTTGCCGAACACGTGGTGGTCGTCCTGGTTCGGGCTTGAAGTGCGCCGCACCATGAGCGTCGCGTCCAGCTCCACGG
Organism: Candidatus Binataceae bacterium; assembly: GCA_036495685.1. Taxonomy (NCBI): domain Bacteria; phylum Candidatus Binatota; class Binatia (SeqCode); order Binatales (SeqCode); family Binataceae (SeqCode); species Binataceae bacterium (SeqCode). Next base: position 628 of record DASXMJ010000149.1, read on the forward strand.
GACCGCCGAAATAAATCACATCCGCCGCGTTCGGGAGGTCGACCGAGTTGGGGAACGCTTTCTTGACGCCTATCGTGGTCGGTTTGTTGATAATTACCCCTTCTACCAGCTGAGGCATTATCTCGGGTGGGAGCATCAGAATGACCGATTGGTCGAAAAGGGGATCGCCCAACTCGGGCCTGGCCACCAGGAAGTTGGGCTCATCGGCGGATGCGGTCCCCGCCGACAGGGCAACCACCATAACCGCGATTGCCAGCAAGATTCTCGGCCGTTTCACGGAGGCCACGATATTTTGGACTTGAGTCATCGGCACAACCGAGGCCGACACATAGCTAGTAGCCGAGGAGCGGATCCACCACATTTAGCAGTTGGGTTCCCGCGGTAAAGCGCCGCAGGTTCTCGGCGAACAATTCGCACGCCTTCTCCATATAGCCGCGGTTGGCTCCCGACATATGGGGGGTAAGGATGACGTTTTCCAAATCCCACAGGGGACTGGAGGCTTCCAGCGGCTCATGCTCGAACACGTCAAGGCCGGCGCCGCCGATTTTTCCGCCGCGCAGGGCTTCGATCATGGCCTGCTCGTCGATCACTTCTCCGCGTCCAATATTCACAATGTATGCGCCGGGCCTCATCGCGGCGATTTCCTTTGCCCCGACAAACTTGCGAGTCGCGGGGGTGAGCGGCAGGGTCACCGTCAGGTAGTCGCTCTCCTCCATGATCGCCTGACATTGGTCGGGTCCGAAGAACTTGCGGGGAAGCTTTCCTTCAGGGTCCCCGAGGCCTGCGGGGCACCATCCCCGGTCGCGGCGGTCCCCCGGGTTTCGCTTCAGCGCCAGCACCTGCATTCCCAGCGCGTCAGCGAGCCGCGCGGTCTCGCGGCCGATCGAGCCGTAGCCGATAACGCCCAGGGTCTTTCCGCGCATCTCCTCGATGGTGTCCATGAAACCGGTGCGGCGATGCCATTCGTGGCGAAGCTGCGCTCTGATCATAACATGAAGCTGGTGCGCGTAAGCGAGCATCGAGGCTATCGTGTATTCCGAGATGGCAGTGGCGTGAATGCCACTTGAGGTGGTTACGGGAACTTTCCCGTTCTTGCCGATCCACGACGAAACGTGGTCCGCGCCCGCGCTTAGCAGCTGAATCCATCTGAGACCGGGCGCGCGCTCCAGCAAGTCGTCCGGCACGCGAAAACCGAGCATCACGTCGCATCCGCCAGCCACCAGCGCCCGAACGTCTTGGTTGGTCCGGCAGACGCGGTCGGAGATTTCGGCCCGTGGGGCGGCCTGCTGAACCACTTCTCGCAGTTCAGGCGTGAGCGGGATGGTGGCGATGATTTTCATAGCGGCTACAAGGCAATCTCGCATGCCGGTGGCGCTGGCTTCAAGCAGCTAACGCGGCCATTGAGCACAGGCGCCCGCAGGCTTATGATCGTGGCGCTCCGAGAGCGGCAAAGGCGCATAGATGAACCGGCTTAATATTTTTGCAGCGATCGTGTTTTCCGCAGCCTTGTTGATCGCGTCCTACTCCGGAGCGCAAAGCATCAATTCAAATTCCCAGGTTCAATCGCCGCCGCAGGGTCAAGAGCTGAATCAACCGGCGCCGCAAGGCGAAGAGAACGACTCCACGCTGGAACTGGCTCCACAGCCTGGGGCGCAAAAGCCGGGGGTCGAGGAAATTCCGGGTCCCCGCAGCTTTCATCCGAACAGCGATACCTCGTCGCTAAACCCCAATTTCAATCCCAACACTGAGAACGGCGATTCGTCACGCCTTTCCCGTCACGGACGCCCCTACCTTGGCGTCGAAGTCCAGTGGGCGAGCGAGTGCTTCAAGGGCGCCGAAGAGTATGGGCTAAAAGTAACCAAGGTAGATCCGCAAAGCCCCGCGGCAGTAGCCGGGCTCCAGGCGGGACATGAAATCAGTCCGGCGGGCGCCGCGGCGATAACCCTCACTGGATTGATCCCGTTGGCAACCCCTCTCCTGGGCCATTTCCTCAACAAGCCGGGGGCCATAGGGAACGACGGCGACCTTATCATCGCGGTGGACGATCAACGGATTCGCAATCAGCAGGACCTTGACGACAAAATGGCTCAGCTCAAGCCTGGCGATACGCTCTATATGACCGTGATCCGGCCGAACGGAGATGGCAGCCATAAGACCCTTAAGATCGCCGTGCGTGTGGGCGAATGGGGCCAGCCAGTCGCGAACGCAGATCCTGCATCGAACGGCGCCGCACCGCAGTAGAGAGTCCGCGCAGCATACAATCGGGCAGTCAACTCTCGCCAAGCTGCGCGGGAGTCTGCTTTTACTCAGTCAGCGGGGTCAGAAGGTTTGGGCGGGCTCTTCCGCGCACCCTGCGCAGAGCTGTGTCGTTAAACACAAGGGAAACCAGACCACCTGGACTCCCCTCGTAATGAGAGTGGTGCCTAACTTCGACACAAACTCGCTCACGGAGTCTAAAACGGCCAAGTGGCCTCACCGCGAATGCTTCAGACCTATGAGGTAGCCCCGATGCTGACGACCGCCAAAGAGTTCTTGCAGCAGGTGTTTCGCGATTTCTCGCAAGACGAATGCCCATCGATGGCCGCGGCTCTTGCATATGCCACGCTGTTCGCGCTGCCTTCCCTGTTGCTGATCGTGATTTTCATAGCTGGACTTGTTCTTGGTCCAAAGGCTGCGAACGGCGAGATCGAGAAAAGCTTAAGCGGTGCGATGGGTCCTCAGGCGGCGGCGCAAATCCAGACGATGGTCAGCAGCCTGGCTCAGAACCGAACCGGGGGGATCATCGCAACGGTCCTCGGATTGGTCGGTCTGATAGTTTCAGCAACGGGAGTGCTGATACAGCTTCAGCAATGCCTCAACAAAGCCTGGAAGGTAAAGGTGGTCGGTTCCGGTCTGCGATACTTTGCGATGCAACGTATGCGCTCCGGACTTCTGCTCGTGGGCGCCGGGATACTGGCGATCGTTTCGCTAGCAGCGAGTTCCGCGATTGCGGTGCTGACCAGGGAGCTACCGTTTCCAGGCGCCACTCACGCCGGCGAGATGCTGACCTCCATGGCGATGTTTGCGATCATGTTCGCCGCCATCCTCAAGGTGATGCCAGACGTCCAACTGCGGTGGAGTGATGTGTGGGTGGGAGGACTGTTCATCGCGCTGCTCTTCGTGATCGGGAAATTCTTGATCGCGATTTACATGGCGCACGCTGGGAAGGCCAGCGCGTATGGTGCCGCGGGGTCGCTCGCGCTGATTCTGATGTGGACCTACTATTCCGCGCTTATCTTTCTGCTCGGCGTCGAGTTGACCCAGGTCTGGGTACGCCGCGGCGGCCGCGAGGTCCCACCAAAACTCGGCGCGGTTCGCACGGCGTCGGCCTGAACAAGCACCGGCTTCTGAAAGAAACCTTGGTCCGTTGAGCTGCTCGACGAACGCGCCATATCGCTTCGCCTAATCCGCTTAACAACCGGCACAGATCTCCATTGTGCAGCAAGAATCGCCTCTCCGGTACGGCTCGCGCGAGCGGTTCGCAAGCGCCAAAGCTTCTTACCAACCGCAGTACCGAAATGAGCTTTCCTTCAACTCGCGATTGATTCTTTGCTAGTGTTCCAGCGTCGACCGCCCATCACGCGCTCCTTCGCGCGCAGTGGGAAGGCCGTGGTGCGTTTGCCGAGTTAGAAATCGTGTACAGGAGCATTAAAGAGGCAGCCAGCGAGCTTGATGCGCGGATCCGTGCGGGGCGCGACCGTCGTTTCCCGGTAATGGGCCTCAAGGGTGCAGCCGGAGCTTTGATGCTGCGCGAGACCGTGCTCAGGCTTGAACGGCCGCTGGTCGCGATTGCGCCGCGTGCGAATGAGGCCGAGGCGCTGGCTCACGAGCTCAAGTATTTCTTGGGCCAGTCAGAGGACTCTGATGCCGGGTCGAACCGCATCCATCATCTGCCGGCCTGGGAGATTAGACCGTTTGCGCACGTCTCGCCGCCGTCCGACATCCAGGGAGCGCAGGTCGCCGCCCTTTATTCGATGCTCCGCCAGCCCGCGCCGGTTGTGATCTCCTCGGTCGAGGCGCTGATGATGCGCACCATTCCGCGCGCGATTCTGAACGATTCGATAGTTCGGGTGTCGGTCGGCGATCGGCTTGATCTCGAGACTCTGATCGATGCGCTCACGACCGCCGGCTATCAACGGATCCCGCAAGCCGAGGAACCCGGAGACTTCAGCGTGCGCGGCGGAATCGTCGACGTATTCTCTCCCCTGCTCAGCGCACCGGTGCGGATCGAAATGGAGGACGACCGGGTGACGTCAATCCGTCGCTTTGAACCAGCCTCTCAGCGTTCCGCCGGCGCGATCCAGGAAGCAGCAATCGTGCGTACCCGGTTTGTCGCCTCGTCGTCTTTAAGGGTTACTCGCGTCGGTGCGGCCGTCGCAGTACGCGCGGCCGACCTGGGGATGGTTCGCAAGGAGGTCGCGGAACTGGAAGAGACATTGGCGAACGGATTGCTCTTTCCAGGGGTGGAACTGCTGATGCCGTACCTGTTCCAGGCGCCGCTGGAACCGATCTTCAACTACGTTCCAGACGACGCGATTTGGTGGCTGCTCGATCCGGGACGGCTCGTCGCAGAAGCGCAGAAGTATAGCGAGAAAATTGCAGCCGAAGCTGCCGCCTCCGCCGAAAAGCATTCATTCCATCCGGATCCGGCGTCCTTGTATGTGGGCGCCGACGAATTCGAGAACGCGCTGGCCAACCAGGTGGCCGTGGAAGTCGGATCGCTCATCACCGTGAGCGCGCCCCGGGAGGGGTGGGCCGAGCCAGTTGAGGTACGGTCGCAAGCGAGCCTGCGGCTCTCGTCGTCGGAGCTGTCCGGCGCCCGTGCGGTGCCGAGTTTCGAACCGCTCGCCGACCAGCTTAAGGAAGTGCAGCGGCAGCAGGGCAGGGCCCTGATGATCGTCGAGGGACCCCATCAGGTGGCGCGCCTCAAGCGGCACCTGGAGGCGTACGATCTCGAAATCAACACCGAGTGCAGAAGTTTTGCCCAATTGCTCGAGTGGCCGGATTTCAGGCCGGCGATCATGGAGGGGGAGATTTCGGCCGGGGTGGCACTGGAGGCCGACGGAATCTATCTATACAGCGAAGAGGAATTGTTCGGAGAGCCCCGGGTCCGCCGCCGCACGCGTCCGACCGCGAAGGGCGCTATTCTGGATCTGGAAGAACTCAAGCCCGAAGACCTGGTCGTGCACATCGACCACGGCATCGGACGCTTTCGTGGCCTCAAGCACCTGCGAGTCGCGGACATCGAGGGCGACTTTCTCAATCTGGAGTATGCCGCGAACGACACGATGTACGTACCGGTCGAGCGCATCAACCTCGTGCAGCGGTATATCGGCGGCGATGGTGAAGCACCCAAGCTGGATCGGCTGGGAAGCGGTTCGTGGGACAAGGTAAAGCAACGGACGCGCAAGGCGGTGCTGGCAATGGCCTCGGAACTGCTGGAGGTCTATGCGGCGCGTGAAGTGCTAGAGGCAAGTCCCTTCACCATTCCCGGCGAATACCAGGAGTTCGTCGACCGCTTCGAATTCGAGGAGACTGCCGATCAGCAGTCCGCGATTGACGATGTGGTCCACGACCTGACTCGGACTAAGCCGATGGACCGGCTCATTTGCGGCGATGCGGGTTTCGGCAAGACTGAGGTCGCGCTGCGCGCCGCGTTTATCGCCGCGATGGATGCACGGCAGATCGCGGTGCTGGTGCCGACCACGGTGCTCGCGGAGCAGCACTTGAACACCTTTCGCAAGCGCTTTGTCGAGTATCCGTTGCGGATCGAGATGGTGTCGCGTTTCCGCAGCCCCAAAGAAAATCGCCAGGTGGTCGAAGACCTTGCTGCCGGCAAAGTGGACATTGTGATTGGGACGCATCGCCTGCTGCAGGAGGGGGTGAATTTTCCGCGGCTGGGGTTGCTCATCATCGACGAAGAGCATCGCTTCGGAGTGGTGGACAAGGAACGCATTAAGAAACTGCGCAAGCTGGTTGCTGTGCTGACGCTGACCGCGACGCCGATACCCCGGACGCTGCACATGGCGATGCTCGGGATGCGCGATCTTTCCGTCATCCAGACCGCGCCGCCCGACCGTCAGCAGATACGAACCTTCGTTGCGCACTTTGATGACGCCCTGATTCGCGAAGTGGTGTTGCGCGAATTAAACCGGCGCGGACAGGTCTTCTTCGTGCACAATAGGGTGGAAAATATCGACTATATTGCGCGCCATCTGCGGACCCTGATCCCGGAGGCGAAAATCGCGGTGGCACACGGACAGATGAAGGAGCGCCAGCTCGAAGACGTGATGCGCGAATTCGTCGACAACCGGGTAAACCTGCTGGTCTGTTCGGCGATAATCGAGTCCGGCCTGGACATTCCGAACGCCAATACGATGATCGTCAATCGCGCCGATCATTTCGGGCTGGCGCAGCTTTACCAGTTGCGCGGACGCGTCGGCCGCTCGCGCCAGAAGGCCTACGCCTATCTCCTCATTCCGGGCGAACACATCATCACTCGCGATGCCAAGCGGCGCATCGATGCGCTCCGCGAGCTCGTCGAGGCGGAGGCTGGCAGCGGCTTCAAGCTGGCGATGGCCGATCTTGAGCATCGGGGCGCTGGCAATTTGCTAGGACGCGAACAATCGGGCGAGATCGCGGCGGTGGGGTTCGAGCTGTACACCGAGATGATGGAGCAGGCGATTGCCCAGTTGCGCGGGGAAGAGCGGCGGCCCGACTTCGAACCGGAACTGAAACTGGGCATTCCCGCGTACATCCCCGATGCGTATGTCCCGGACGAGAACGAGCGGCTGGTGCTCTATCGACGATTTGGCCGTGCCAATACCGAGCAGGATTTGTTCGACCTCCGCGACGAGATCCGCGATCGTTTCGGTCCGGTCCCGACGCTGGTTGAAAACCTGGTGGCGGCCATGAATCTGCGCCGCCGCATGAAGGAGCAGATGATCCTGACTGCGATCGTCAAGGGCACGCAGCTTGAGGTCAGGTTTCATCCCGATGCCCCGGTCGAACCCGCGAAACTTGTCGCCCTGGCCAAGGAAAACCGGCGCACCATGAAATTAACGCCCTCGTACCAGGTTATCGCGAGGATTGAAGCAGGCGAGTACCCGCAGGTATTTGCCCAGGTCGACGGTATCTTGCAGGCCTTGGCCACCTGTGAAAAGTTGGAGCATCCGATGACGAGTGTGGCGAGTCCTATAATTAACTAGCGCCGTTCCGGTCTGGGGCGAGTGCCGTTTGAACCATGCAGCAGTTTCGCGTTTTCGGTTTAGGAAATCCGCCTGCCGTTGATTGAGCAGTGTCCGACGGTATGGCGAAGCCCGCAAGCAAAAGCCCAAAAACGATGCGCGCGATTCCCCTCCTTGGAGCCGCATCCGTGGCCGCGATCCTCCTGTCACAGGTAGCCGGATGCTCTGCGCTATCCTCGCTCCAGGGCAAGAGCAAGCCGGCGGCTCAGGCGAGCGTGGCGGCCCAGTCCAGCCCGGCGACCCAGTCCAGCCCGGCGACCCAGTCCAGCCCCGCCAGCGCGGCGAGTCCCTCGACGCAGGCCACCCCGGCGGCCCTGGCAACCGAGGCGGCGATTCCACCAGATGCACTCATCGCTCAGCCGCCACGCCCACAGGGACCTCACCAAACCGTGGCGCATATCGTGGCGAGCGTCGACGGGGAACCGATCACCGCCCGCGACGTCGAGCAATTCAGTACTGCCGTGGGACATCCGGTCAACGCCGAGGACATCGCTGACGATCCAGCAGCGAAGGCCGCACTCAAGGCGCTGATATCGCAGAAACTGTTGGAAAAAGAGATCGACCAATACTCCAGCAAGGTCGACGAGGAGCAGATCGACAACTACATCGAGGTGGTGCGGCGCGATAAGCATATGACTCCCGAACAGTTCAAGGCCGCAGTGGCGCAGAGCGGCATGAGCATGGAGGATTTCCGCAAGCACGCGCGCGAAGAGCTGGAGAAGGAGATGATGATCCGCCAACAAGTTCGCCAGCGTGTCGAGATTCCCAACGCGGACATCCAGGCCTACTACGACGAGCACAAGGCGGATTTTACGGTGGCCAGCGAGAAGTTGAGGGTCGCGCAAATTCTGATCGGGGTCCCGCAAAATGCAACCCCGCAACAGATTGCCGCGCTGCAGGCAAAGGCCGACAAGATTCGCGCTGCGGCGGCGGGGGGAGCGGACTTCGCCGTGCTGGCGAAAAAATATTCCGACGACGAGTCCCGCAACAACGGTGGCGAACTCGGATGGTTCGGACCACAGGACATTCTCGAGCAGATCTACGCAGCAGTGAAAAACCTCAAACCCGGAGACGTCTCGCAGCTGGTCCGCACCAGCCATGGGTTTCATATCCTGAAGCTCGAGGAACATCAGGTTGCCGGCCTGCAGCCGCTCGCCGAGGTCAAGGAGCAAATCCGCAATCAGCTCATCAATCAGCGAGCGAACGTGGAGCTGGAGAACTGGGTCGAGACCGACCTCACCAAGCAGCACGACGTCGAGACGTTCTACTAGACGCATGGCAAACCGCCGAAAGGCGCCGCCCCAGATTGCGATAAGCATGGGCGATCCGGCGGGCGTTGGCGCCGAGGTCATCCTCAAGTCGGCGGCCGTGCTCGCGCGCCGCCGCCGTGCGCCCTCGCTGATCGTAATAGGCGACTTGAAGGTCATGCTCGAGACCGCGCGCTGTCTCAAGCGAGTGCCCACACCCAGGCCATGGACGCCTGCGGCTCCGCCCGTCGGACTCGAACGCGGGCTCAGCGTGCTGGCAGCCAGCGAGCTTCCGCGGCTGGCGCGGCGCCCAGGGCATCCAACCGTCGCGGGTGGGGAGGCATCGTTTCAATACGTTATGCGCGGGGCGCGCATGGCGATGAGTGGAGAGGTCGACGCTTTGGTCACCGCACCCATCAGCAAGCAGGGCTGGCACCGCGCCGGACACGAATACCCCGGGCATTCGGAACTGGTCGCCGAAGTTGGACGGGCGCGGGCGTGGCGCATGATGTTCGCCGGCGCGCAGCTCAAGCTGGTGCTGGTAACCGTGCACATCGGTGTTCGCGAGGTCAGTTCGAAACTGACCCGCGGCACGGTGCTCGAGACAATTCGCCTCCTGCACCACCACCTGCGCGAAGGCGGGAGCAGGTCCCGGCCGCGAATCGGGGTGCTTGGGTTTAATCCACACGCGGGCGAGCAGGGACTCTTCGGCGATGAGGAAATCCGTGCGATCAGCCCCGCGATAAAGGCGGCGCGGCACTCCGGAATCGATGCCTTCGGGCCGCTGGCACCCGACACCGCATTCGTCCGCACCAACGGCCGCTTCAACTTCGATGCGGTGGTGGCAATGTATCACGACCAGGGCTTGATTCCGCTGAAGACTCTGGAGTTTGATCGCGCGGTGAACGTGACGCTGGGTCTGCCATTCATCCGGACCTGCCCGGATCACGGAACCGCATTCGATATTGCGGGCCTCGGGCGCGCCAATCCGGCTAGCATGATAGCGGCCATCGAGTACGCGTCGCGGGCGGTAGACTCGCGCGCCGCTCAGCGGGCAGCATAGTGGGTCATGGCGGACAAGATCGTCATCAAGGGCGCCCGCGAGCACAATCTCAAGGATATCGACCTGGAGATTCCGCGCGACCGTCTGGTGGTGATCACGGGTCTCAGCGGCTCGGGCAAGTCCTCGCTCGCGTTTGACACGATTTACGCCGAAGGGCAGCGGCGCTATGTCGAGTCGCTGTCCGCGTACGCACGCCAGTTCCTCGAGCAGATGGAGAAGCCCGACGTCGACTCGATCGAGGGGCTCTCGCCGGCCATCTCGATCGAGCAGAAGACCACCTCGCACAACCCGCGTTCGACCGTCGGCACCATCACCGAGATCTACGACTACCTGCGGTTGCTGTTCGCCAGGGTGGGGCATGCATTCTGCTACAACTGCGGACGGGAAATCACCCAGCAGAGCGTGCAGCAGATCGGAGATCGCATCATGTCGTGGCCCGAGGGTTCGCGCCTCCACGTGCTTGCACCCATCGTACGCGACCGCAAGGGCGAGTATCGCAAGGAACTGGCGGATCTGCGCCGAGCCGGCTTCGTACGCGCGAAAATCGACGGCAAGCTCTACGAGTTGGGCGAGGAGCCGGTCCTTAACAAGAACCAGCGCCATACTATTGAAGTGCTGGTCGATCGGCTGGCGATTCGCCCGGGCATCGAAAAACGGCTCAGTGACTCGCTCGAAGTCGCGTTCAAGTACGGCCAGGACCTGCTCAAGATCGAGCGGCTCGATGAGAAGAAGGGAGACGAGGCAATTTACTTCAGCCAGCGCTTTGCCTGCGTCGAGTGCGGCATTTCCTACCCTGAGATTACGCCGCGAATGTTCTCGTTCAACAGCCCGCACGGCGCTTGCACCGAGTGCTCGGGCATCGGCTCGATCATGTATTTCGATCCGGAGCTGGTCGTGCAAGACGAAGACCTGAGCATCTCGGACGGCGCCATCGCGCCATGGGCGACCATCAACTACATGCAGCCGGTTCTCGACGGCATCGCGGCGCACTACAAGTTCAGTCTCGACCAGCCCTGGAAGACGATTCCCGCGAAGGTGCGCAAGGCGATTCTGAGCGGCTCGGGCGAAGAGGAAATCGAGTTCGCGTACCAGCGCGGACACCATCGCGCCGAGTACGCGAAAACCTTCGAAGGCGTGCTGCAGTGGCTCGATCGGCGCTACAAGGAGACCGAGTCCGAAGGGGTGCGCGAGTGGCTCGAAGCGTACATGAACATGCGGCCGTGCCCCTCGTGTGCCGGCGCACGCCTCAAGAAGGAGAGTCTCTTCGTCCGATTCAACGCGAAATCGATCTCTGAAGTGACCGCGATGTCGATAAAGCAAGCGCTGCAGTTCTTTGCGGCGCCGAAACTGAGCGCGCAGGAAACCGAAATTGGAAGACTGATCTTAAAGGAAATCCGCGAGCGGCTTAATTTTCTTGCCGATGTTGGGTTGGACTACCTGACCCTCGAGCGCACCGCCGGCACGCTGTCAGGCGGTGAGGGGCAGCGTATTCGCCTGGCCACGCAGATCGGGTCCAGCCTGGTCGGTGTTCTCTACATCCTCGACGAGCCGTCCATCGGGCTTCATCAAAGAGACAACCAGCGGTTGCTCGCGACGCTGAAACGCCTGAGAGATTTGGGCAATACGGTCCTGGTGGTAGAGCACGATCGCGAGACCATGCTCGAAGCGGATCATATCGTCGACATGGGACCGGGTGCCGGGGCGCAAGGCGGCTACCTGGTTGCGCAGGGCACGCCCGCGCAAATCATGAAGAACTCGGCTTCGCTGACCGGCAAATATCTTTCCGGCGAAATGGAGCTCGAAATTCCCGCGCGCCGACGTCAAATGCCGGGCCGCTGGCTGACCGTCAAGGGTGCGCGGGCAAATAATCTGCGCGACTTGACCGTGCAGTTTCCGCTCGGCGTCTTCACCTGCATTACCGGGGTGTCGGGGTCCGGCAAATCAACCCTGGTTCTCGACACCGTCTATCGCGCGCTGGCGCAGAAGCTTAATCGATCGCGCGAGCACGCAGGGGCCTACAAGAGCATGGATGGAGTCGAGCACCTCGACAAGGTGATCCATGTCGACCAGAGCCCGATCGGGCGGACCCCGCGATCGAATCCCGCGACCTATACGGGCCTGTTCACGCACATTCGTGAGCTGTTCGCGCAACTGCCCGACGCGCGCATGCGCGGTTATGGTCCCGGACGGTTTTCCTTCAACGTGAAGGGCGGAAGATGCGAGGCCTGCGAGGGCGACGGCATCATCCGCATCGAGATGCATTTTCTGCCCGACGTTTATGTGACCTGCGAGGTCTGCGGCGGTCGGCGCTACAATCGCGACACGCTCGAGATTCAGTACAAGGGACGCAACATCGCGGATGTTCTCAATATGACCGTGGCGGAGGCAGTCGAGTTCATGGGTTCGGTCCCGCCGATTCGGCAGAAGCTGGAGACGCTGCGCGACGTGGGCCTCGACTACATCCATCTCGGGCAGTCGGCCACCACCCTCTCGGGCGGCGAAGCGCAGCGAATCAAATTGGCCAAGGAACTTTCGCGGCGTGCCACGGGCAGGACTCTTTACATCTTGGACGAGCCAACCACCGGGCTGCACTTCGATGATATCAAGCGGCTGCTGGCGGTGCTCGGACGGCTGGCCGATTCCGGCAACACGATCGTCGTCATCGAGCACAATCTCGATGTGATCAAAACCGCGGACTACGTGATTGACTTGGGTCCCGAAGGGGGCGACCGCGGCGGCACCCTGGTCGCCAAGGGCACGCCGGAGGAAGTCGCCGCGGCGACTGCCTCTTACACCGGTCAATTTCTACGCGAAGTCCTGCGTCAGCGCGCGGCCGCATAACCGATCCACGGCGAGCGCGGGGACTCCAATGAGGCAAGTCGGGCTGGTGGCGCTGACCGCCCTGGTGGGGTTGCTTTCGGGGTGCAGCAGCGGCGTTCAGCTCAATTCCACGCCGCTGGACCCAGCTCCAAAGACCGCGCGGATTCAGGACCTCTCGATGGCCATCGCGCGTTCGCCACGCGATCCGAAGTTCTACGTGGAACGGGCGCAGGCATATGAGGCCAACGGCCAGTACAAGACCGCGCTGGCCGATCTCGGCGAAGCCATGACGCTGCGCCCCGACAGCGCGAAGTATAGATATCTGCGCGGCATCGCCTATGCCTATGCGGGCGACGAACAGGCAGCCAAGCAGGACTTTGCGCGCGCCGAGGCGATGGAGCCCGATTCTGCGGAAAGCTACAACGCTCGCGCGTGGCTGATGGCGACTGCGCCGGATCCACAGATGCGTGATGGAAAAAAGGCCGTCGAGTCTGCGACCCGGGCCTGCGAAATGACCAATTGGAACGATCCCGACATGCTCGGAACGCTGGCCGCAGCCTACGCGGAGACCGGTGACTTCGCAGACGCGATCAAGTGGCAACGGAAAGCGTTGGACCTCACCTCACCTACGCTGTTGGTGACTCTCAACGAACGGCAGGCACGGCTCGCCCTCTACCAGAACCATCGTCCATGGCGTCCCGCTCCCCCGAATCATCCGCTGACTCCGTCATAAACGATGTGACCATCGGCGATTCGGGCGAACGGCGTCATGTCGTGTTGGCGCAATTTGCCATCGGGCATGATGTGATCGACCTGCCATCCGCGTAGCACCAGATAGTCGGAGACGATTCTCCGGTGGCATCGCCACCACAATCCTTCCGAACACATGTAGGCGGTGCGCGTGGCCCGGGCCGTGGGGGCGGTGAGTTCCTCGAGACCGGCGGCGAATTCTGTAGATTCGGTGTAGTCGGCGTACGAACGAAAGGCCGGATGGGTCCACCCGGTGTGCGGCGAATCTTCCCGCCGGCCGTGCCGCCTTCCGCCGAGCCGTTTCAGCCATTGATATTGAATGCCCGCCCGCAGGAGTGATTGAGAAAGCTCTGCCTGATTGAACTGAGGCCATTTGCGAGAGGAGGGGAAGGATCGCACGTCTGCGACCAGCACGATCTGGTGTTCACCGAGCAGCCCGAGGAAACGCTCGATCGGATGGGTCGAGTGACCGACGGTGAAGATGCGCAGCGGCGATTGGTTCACTCGGGAGCTTATCTCACAGGATCGTCGTTGGGGTTCCGGAAACGGACGAGCCACCCGCCGCACCAATTCCGCGCCGGGAAAAAAGGATACTGAGCGGGCCGCAGTGCCACTCGGACCCGAAGCTTCGGACGGCGCTTAGCGCCTACTTGCCGCCGCCGGCTCCCGCGGCGGTCTGGTTCAGCATCGCGGTGTTGATCGCCGCGTCATGCTGGTTCGCCACCACCACCAGCAGAGCATCGTCGGGGTGCAGATATTTGCGCGCCACCTCGAGCACATCCTGTTTGGTAACCGACTCAATCAGCTTGGGGTAGTGCTCGGCGTAATCGAGCCCCAGGCCGTACAGCTCCACCTGCAGCATGAATCCCGCGATCTGTTCCTGGCGATCGATCTTTAGAGGAAAGCTCCCGACCAGGAATTTGCGCGCATTATCCAGCTCCGCGTCGGAAACCGGGCTCTCCTGCATTTGCCGCATCTGCTGCAACACCATCTTGATCGCCTCGTTGGCACTCTGGTTTTTGGTCTGCAGCACCACCGCGAACGGCCCTGGAAATTTGCGCGCATCGAAAATGCTGGATACATGGTAGGCGAGGCCCGCCTTGCTCCGGACGGTTTTCATGAGGCGCGAGGCGAACACCCCACCCCCGAGAATGTAATTCATTACTTGAATTTTGTAGTAGTCGGGGTTCGAGCGAGCGATCCCGACGAACCCGAGCATCACGTTTGCCTGCTGGACGTTGCGGTCGATGAGCTTGATGTCGAGCCCCGGGGCTAGCGCGGAGACAGTGGGTTGCGGCTGGGCCTCAACCGCGCCGCCGGGCCCCGGCAGACTCTTCTCAAGCAAAGCTTTAACTTCGTTTGCGTCGACGTCCCCCGCGACCCCGATAACCGCGCTCCCGAGCTTGTAATAGTCACGGTAAAAATTGCGCACGTCGTCGCCATTCAGCTTGGCAACCGAGTCGGACGTCCCGGTCGTCGGATAGCCATAGGGCGTGTCGCCGAACAGACTCTTTGCGAACGCAACCGCGGCGATGTAGCCGGGCTCTTCTTCGGCGGCTTTGATTCCCGCGACCTGCTCGGCGCGTTTGCGATCTATGTCGGCATCACGAAGTCCGGGGCTGGATAGGATTGCGGCCAGCAGTCCGAGGGTGTCCTTTTCGTACTTCTTCAGTGCCGTGAACCCGGCGGTGGCATAGTCGTGCTCGGCGTCCACGAACAGCGAGCTGCCCATGAAATCGACCTTCTCATCGAAGGCCGTAGCGCTTAGCTCCCGCGTTCCCTGGTTCACGCATCGCGCGGTAAGCATGGCAAGCCCGGCTTTGCCCGAGGGATCATGCCGGGAACCCGCATCGAGCGCGATTTCCACGGTGACCATCGGAAGCTCATGGTTTTCCGAAACCAGCAGGGTCGCGCCGTTGGCGAGCGTCATCCGCTTGATCTCGAGCGCGTACGCGGGCCTCGTGCCCGCGGCTCCCGCCAGCATCAGGCAGCTTGCGAGGATGCTCTTGAGAATCCAGTTCCTGCGCCGGATCATCGCGCCACCTCGTCCGCCGTCAGATCGATGTGGCGCACCTGCCCGCCGCTCGGACCGCCGCCCATGGCGCCCTTGGGAAGCACCCCGGTGGGAACCAGCACGCCAGTCGTACGGTTGTCGCTGACCAGGTATTTGCGCGCTACGCGTTGCACGTCGGCCGCGGTGACCTTGTCGATACCGGGCAGGTAGGCATCCACCTGCCTGTAGTCACCGAGCATCTCGTAAATGCCAAGCAACATCGCTTGACGAAAAACCGAATCCTGTCCGAAAACGAATTGCGCCGCTTCCAGATTCTTCGCCTTCTGCAGCTCATCGGCGCTCACCGGGTGGTCGCGGAGTTCGGCAATCTCCTTGTCGACTTCCGCCAAAGCGTCCTCGGTTTTGACGCCGGGACGCATCTGGGCGGCGAACATGAAGAGGTTGGGGTCGAAGGAGGTCATGTCGAAACCGGCGTTGATTTCGATCACCATGCGCTTTTCCATGACCAGCCGCCGGTAAAGCCGCGCGCTTTTGCCATCGGCGAGCACTTCGCCCGCCACTTCCAGCGCGAAGGCGTCGCTGCCCACTTTGAGGTTAGGCACATGAAAACCTTCTTCAAATGCGGGCAGGTCGGCGGCGTGAAGCAGCTCAATCCTCCGCTCACCTCGCTGCTCCGGCTCGACGATTGGCATCGGCGGCGGCTTGGGTCCATTCTTGATTGCGGAAAAGGCCTCTTCGATTTGCTTCATGACCTGGTCGGCCTTGAAATCACCCACCGTCACGATCACCGCGTTCTGCGGCGAGTAGTAGATGCTGTGGTAGGCATAAACGTCGTCGAGGGTTAGACGCCGAATATCCTGCATCCATCCGATCACCGGCCAGTGGTAGGGATGCTCGACAAAAGCCGCCGCACGGGTCTGTTCGTCGAGCGCGTCTTCGGGCTTGTCCTCGGTCGACATCCGGCGTTCTTCCATCACCACCGCGCGCTCGGACTCGAACCCCTGGGGCGCGAAATTCGCCATCCGATCCGCCTCCAGCGAGATGGGCACATCGAGGTGATCCTTGTTGATGTTCACGAAATAGTTGGTGTAGTCGGAGGTGGTGAAGGCGTTGTCCATCCCGCCGTTTTCCTGAATGATGTTGGAGAACTCCTCGGGCCCGTATTTCTTGGTGCCGCGGAACATCAGATGTTCAAGCAGATGCGAGATACCGGTCCTGCCGAACTGCTCGTTGCGAGAACCCACATGGTAGAAGACGCTGAAGGTCGCAACCGGAGCCTTGTGATTTTCCAGCACCAGCACCCGAAGGCCGTTGGATAGGGTCTTGGACTTGACCGCGTCGGCCATGCCGGCGCGGGCGAGGCTCGCAGTCAGGGTGGAAAACAATAAAGCGGCCGCGATCGCTGCGGCCGCCCGACAGCTAATAGGCGATAAGATGGTACTCATGGCAACAAACCATCTAATGATGCGGATTGCTTGCAAGTCAAGGAAATAACTGACGCGGCGGCCGCAGAGGCATCCTGTTCAAATTGCATCGTTGTTTCGGTCTCTGTAACAATCAGGCCCGTATGATCTGATGGGTGACGCCGGCGAAAAGACTCAGGAACTATACGCGATCAAAGGGGTCGTGACGAAATTCATGCGGATGCTGTTTCCGCTCGAGTTTCGAATCGACTCGATCGCGAATACCAGCCCGATGCTGCCGTTTCAGTATCCGCTCGTCCCGGGCGAGATGATCTATCTGCCCGAGAAAGTGGAGCCCTTGGGCAAGCCTGGCGGCGCTTACAACTATTATTTCGTGACCACGGCCCACCTCGCGGCGCGGCACGACTTTGGCACCTTCAGGCTTAAGCTTGCAGACTTACCGGGATTCGAGGAACGCGCGGAAACTGGGGTGGAAGCGATCGACAGCTTTGTCGCCTCGTTCGACGATCCCGCCTTAGCTGGCGCCCTCATGCGGCTTGGGGAAGCGGCCCGAATCGATGCGGAACTGGCGCGACGCTATCGCGGCTTGGCGCCGCGCATTGCCCAGGTCAATGAGGCATTGCTCGAATCGATGCCCCCCGACTCGCTCAGCACCATGCTTTTGCGCGGCGCGCTGGATCTGCTCGGTGGTGACGACGAAATCGTGCCGAGCTTCGCACGGATGGCGGCGACCTTTTTCGCGCCGTTACGCGAGCGCCACGCCGATGTGCTGACCACGGCTCAGCAGACCACCTCGCTCTACAAGTGGATCGAAGACCTGATCGCGCGCGCCCGCGAAGCCGGCGAGGGTGAGCCGCTGTCCGGTGACGCGGACCGCATGCGCAATGATCTGATCAGCAGCCGCATGAAGGCCGCCGAGGGCCCCGACGGTTCGATGGGCGAGGATGGCGAAGAGGCGGACGGCGGGGGCGAGCCGGACCAGAAGCTCAGCATGGAAACCTCCGGCCAACAGAGCAAAGGCAGCAAGGGTCGCGCCTTGTCTCCCGAGGAGCTGCGCAAGCTCATCGAACAAGGTGCGCAGATTCGTCCGTCACAGGGTGATGGCAACGTCGACGGCGAGGGCATGTACCTGACCCAGCTCACCGGCAAGCAGATGAGCGAACTCGAGCAGATGCGCGAGCAACTCGCGGAAGTAGGTTCGATGACGGGGCAGGGCCGCCTGATGCTTGCGCGCAATCGGCAGGACTCGTACTACGCCTACGACGAGTGGGACTATGTGCTCGGCGACTATCGGCGCAACTGGTGCCGGTTGCGGGAGATCCCGCTGGCCGGTGACGACGGTGATTTTTACAACAGTACCCTAAGTCGCTATTCGGAACTGCTCCCGATAATTCGGCGTAACTTCCAGCGCATCCGTCCCGCATCGTATCGGATGGTGCGCGGGCTCGAGGACGGGGAAGAGATAGACCTGGACCGCAGTATCGAGGCACGGGTGTCGCGGCGGATGGGCGAAATTCCCGATCCCCGCGTCTACAAAGCGCGTAAAAAGGAATCGCGCGATGTCGCCACCTTGTTCCTGCTCGACATGTCGGCTTCGACCGACGAACCGATTCATCGCGAGCCGCGCAAGTACAATGAGGATGACGATCCTGACGATTGGATGAAGGCCTGGCAGCGCAGGCCGCAGGCCGCCCAGCGTCCGCGCCGCATCATCGACGTCAACAAGGAAGCGTTGGTCATCATGGCCCAGTCGCTGGAGGAGTTGGGTGACCAGTATGCGATCATGGGCTTTTCCGGTCATGGCCGCGACAACGTGGAATTCTACGTGATCAAGGAATTTGACCAGGAACTGTCTGATGAGGTCCGCGCGCGCGTGGGCGCGGTGGAACCCAAGCGATCGACCCGGATGGGCGCGGCGATTCGTCACGTGCGCGAGAAGTTCAAAGACGTGAACTCGCGCGCCAAGCACGTGATCCTGCTGAGTGACGGCTTTCCCCAGGACTTCGACTACGGACACGACCGCAGGTCCAACGCGTACGGAATTCAGGACACCATGGTCGCGCTCAAGGAACTCGAGCTGGCCGGGGTACTGCCGTTTTGTATCACGGTCGACAAAACCGGTCACGACTATCTGCGCCAGATGTGCCAGTCCTCGCGGTACCTGGTGATCGAAGACATAACCTCCCTGCCGCGCCAACTTCCCAAAGTGTACGAGCAGGTGGTCCGCTGGTAGACGCTCGCGGCCCGACCGAAAACCCGCTGGCGGTACCCCTCCCGCGCAACGGGATCGCCATCCGATTTCTCTGATCGAGCGACCGGTAACTAATCCCACGGCAGTCGTTGCAGTTTGGGCCACAACCTGGTCCAGCGCTCGGTCTTGGCTTCGTAAAGCTCCTTGGTGATTTGCATCTTGTTGGGTCGAACGATCATGTTAAACAGGTCGGTCAATCCAAACGGGGCGCAGACGTGCAAGCCTCCAGCGCTTGTGGTTCTGACGCCCACGCAGGTCGCGGTCGTCGGCCAGGTGTTGATCGCGGCTTCCACGGATTCGTAGGGCGCGATTTCGTAGCCAAAGTGCTCGGCGTACCAAAGATGCACGCGCGCTTCGTTTTGAATTTCTACCGTGGCATGCAGGTGGGCGAAGAATTCGTTTGCACGCTCTTGGTAGCGCGTTTGCGCTTCGAGCGAGAGGTCGGAGGCGTAGTGATAAACCAGATCGTAATCCTTGATGCCGAAGGTGGGCTCGAAACCATGCAGGAAATTCCAGACCGTCTGCGCGATGCATCCTGCGCCCAAGTACCAATTGGCCATCGCCAGGGACGGCGCCTTCTGCAAAATCTCAGCGATGACCTGGTTGTGGCTCAGATACCCGCGCAGGCGCCCCACCTGCCGGGTGAGGTCGCCATCCTGGCCGCCGGCCGGTCGCTCATCGCGACCCAAAATCGCGCAGATCGCGGCCGGTCATCTCGGGTGGGATTGTCAGACCCAGCATCCCCAACAGCGTCGGGGCGATGTCGGAAAGCGTTCCACCCGCGCGCAGACTTCCGTGGTAGGAATCGTCGCACAAGATCAACGGCACGGGATAGGTCGTGTGAGCGGTGTGGGGCTGGCCGGTCTGGGGGTCGGCCATGAACTCGGCGTTGCCATGGTCGGCGGTGATCAGCGCGGCGCCGCCGCGGCGGGTCAGTGCATCAATTACGATTCCCAACGCGACGTCGGTTGTTTCCACCGCTTTGACCGTCGCTTCCAGTTTGCCGGTATGTCCCACCATGTCCGGATTGGCGAAGTTCATTACCACGACGCCGAACTTGCCCCCGGCGATCTCGCTTGCGGCGCGCTCGGCGATCGCCTGCGCACGCATTGCCGGCTCCAAGTCATAGGTCGCGACTTTCGCTGACGGAATCAGTGCACGCTCCTCGTAAGGAAACGGCTTCTCCACACCGCCGTTGAGAAAATACGTGACGTGAGCGTATTTTTCGGTCTCCGCTACCCGCAAATTTGCGATGCCGGCTTTGCCGAGCACCTCGGCCAGGGTGTTGCGCACATCCTCGGGCCCGAATGCGAGCGGCAAGCCAAAGCTCCGATCATATTCGGTCATGCACACGTAGCCGATGCCGGGTGTCCGCGGCCGCGGGAATCCGCTGAAGTCCGGGCGAACGAGCGCCGCGGTCAACTGACGGGCGCGGTCGGCGCGGAAGTTGAAACACGCAACCTGGTCCCCATCGACCATCGGCGCTGGTGTGCCAATGATCACCGGCTCGACGAATTCGTCACTCTTGTCGTTCGCATAGGAAGCCTCGGCGGCCGCGCGCGCTGACTTCGCGCGGGGCGCTTCACCCAAGACCATGGCTCGCCAGGCGCGCTCGGTCCGCTCCCAGCGCCGATCACGATCCATCGCGTAGTATCGGCCGCTGACGGTGGCGATCCGGCCGCGCCCTATCTGCTTCAGCTTCGCTTCGAGCCCGTCGATGAAGGGAAGGGCGGAGCGGGGCGGTTTGTCGCGTCCATCGAGTACCGCATGAACTGCGATCTCTTCGGCTCCGTTTTGCGCCGCGAGATCAAGGAGCGCAAACAGATGATCAATATGACTGTGAACACTTCCATCGGAGAGCAATCCCCACAAGTGTAACGAGTGCCCGCGCGAGTTCTTGATCGTGTCGAGCAACACAGGGTTCGACGCGAACGTACTCTGCCCGATAGCCTTGGTGATGCGCATCACGTCCTGGTAGATGACGCGTCCAGAGCCGATGGTCAGATGCCCGACCTCGGAGTTACCCATGACGCCGGGCGGGAGGCCGACCGACTCCCCCGAGGCATCGATTTCGCTGTGCGCCTGGGTCCTGAGCAAGTGGTCCATAATCGGAGTGCGCGCCATCGCGATCGCATTTGCCTCGCGCGCCTCGCGTATGCCCCATCCGTCGAAGATGATCAGCGCGACGACCGGCGGCCGCGGACTCATCGCGCAGCCCCCCGCTCAAACGCTTTCGCGCCCGGATAGACTGCGCGTGGGCCCAGCTCTTCGGCGATCCGCAGAAGGCGATTGTATTTGGCGGTTCGCTCGCTCCGGCTCATGGAGCCGGTCTTGATCTGCCCGACGCCGGTCGCTACGACCAGGTCCGCGATGGTGGTGTCCTCGGTCTCGCCCGAGCGATGGGAGATGACCGATGTGTATCCGGCAGCGCGCGCGATTTCGATGGTCTTCAGCGTCTCGCTGAGCGTGCCAATCTGGTTAAGCTTGATCAAAATCGAGTTCGCCGCCTTCTCGCGAATGCCACGCTCCAGAAACTTCCGATTGGTGACGAACAGGTCATCGCCGACCAGTTGCACACGCGCGCCCAGCTCGCGAGTCAGCACCTTCCAGCCCTCCCAGTCTTCCTCGGCTAAACCGTCCTCGATCGATACGATCGGATACTTGGTCAGCCACTGGGCATAAAACCTCACCATCGCAGAGGCGTCGCGCTCACTTTTGTCCGAGCGCGCGAACACGTACTTTCCGTTCTCGTAGATCTCGCTCGATGCGGGGTCGAGCGCGATCGCGACATCTGCACCGGGCTGGTAGCCGGCCTGGCGGATGGCTTCCAGGATCACCTCGATCGGCTCTTCGTTGCTGCCAAGGCTTGGCGCGAACCCGCCTTCATCCCCGACGTTGGTCGAGTGACCACGCCCTTTTAGAACTCGGGCGAGCGCATGAAAGACTTCCGCACCGGCGCGGATACCCTCGGCGAAGGTCGGCGCACCCTGCGGAACGATCATGAACTCCTGCATGTCGACGCTGGAGTCGGCATGCCGCCCGCCATTAAGCACGTTCATCATCGGGACCGGGAGGACGTGCGCGTTGGGATTCAGATGGCGGTAGAGCGGAAGATTGTGGGCCGCCGCCGCCGCGTGAGCCGCCGCGAGTGAGATACCAAGCATCGCATTGGCACCGAGCCGGGATTTATTCTCCGTCCCGTCCAGCGCGATCAAGCTATCGTCGATCGTCTGCTGGTCGTCGGCATCCGCCCCCTTGAGCTTCGCGGCGATCGTCTGATTCACGTTGGTGACTGCCTTGAGCACGCCCTTGCCGGCGTAGCGCCTGGGATCGCCGTCGCGCAGCTCCAGCGCCTCATGCACCCCGGTAGATGCGCCAGAAGGCACCGCGGCATGACCAAATGCACCTCCCGACAGCCGCACGTCGACTTCGATAGTGGGGTTGCCGCGCGAGTCGAGAATCTCGCGGGCGCGGATTTCGCTGATCGCCGTCGCTGTCGCCATCGGTCTTTAAAGTCCCTCCTGGTCGCGAAATGTCCGCAGGGTCGTCACGTCCGCGCGTCCTGTCACGATGTTACCGAGGCGTTCGCGGGCAGCAAAATCGAAAGTGATCTGCAGGCCCTCTCAAGCGCCTAGGTAGCGAACCTTAAGGGGTGTCTCAACTACTGAACCCCGTTTGCGCGTCACGCGAAATGCCCGCGCCTTGGGGCGCGAGGAAACTATCTCCTTGAGGCGAGTCCCGACGAAATGCGCCCCGGCGCCGTCGTCGAGCGCGAAGGTCGGTACAAATCCGCCGCGAATGAGACCATGGAGCGCGGGACGCCGCGCCGCTTCGCCGTCGTAGTGCGGGCAGAATCCGCCGTGCAGAAAACCCAGCCCGCCATCCAGCCGCCGCAAACGGTGCCCAAACGAATCAGTAACGCCATGCTCGAACCAACAGATTGCGCCGGCACTCAGACCGGCCAACACTGTCCCGCGGTTCCACGCTGCGCGCAGTGCTCGATCCAATCCGTGCAGCCTCCACACGGCGAGCAGATTGGCGGTACTGCCGCCACCGACGTAGATAACATCCTGTTCAAGGACGAAGTTCCTTAAGTCCACCACCGTGCGTGCGAAGAACTTGAGATGAGTCGCTCGCGCCCGCGCGGGCGGGAAAACTTCATGAAAGCGTGCGATGTAGCCGTCGTTATCGCCACTCGCCGTTGCGATAAAACATATGCGCGGTTGCGTCCGGGTCCGTGCGAGCGACAATACGAAGTCGTCCAGTAGCGGATTGTCGCCGTCCATGGAGAAGCCGCCGCCTCCCATCGCCACGATATGACGCTCAGGCATCTCGGTGGTTTAGCTGAATCGCGAGGAGCAGTCGAAACGATTAGGAACTTCGGTTCGATTCAGCTCGAGTTCCCCCTGGTTGAGTTGATGCTTTGTTGGAAATCCGAGCCATTTCCGGCGTGCCGGTCAGCGCTCTAGATTGCCTCGGCGACCGACCACACTGCGCCGGTCAAAATCGCCAGCGTCAGGCCGGAAACGGAGCCGTCTCTAAATTTCGTAGCCGCGATGGTTGCATTCCCGGCCGTGGGAGGTCTCTTTGCTGAACGCGTTCCAGTTCAAACCGCGCCGGACTCGCGCAGCGAACCAATCTCTTCCCACGAATACCCTAGTTCGAGCAGGACTTCCTCGGTGTTGGCGCCGTGCTCGGGCGGCATCTGCGCGACGGTCTCGACCTCTCCGTTGATCGACACCGGGGTTCCGGTGACCAGCACCTTGCCCGCTACTGGATGGTCGAGTTCCTTCAGGTACCCGTTGACCCGCGCCTGTTCGCTCTGGAGCATGGTGCGGTAATCGACCACCTCGGTGGCCAGAATATCCGCGTCGTTGAGTGCCGCGAGCCATTCCTTGCTGGTCTTCTTGGGGAAGATCAAATCGAGCACCGACTGGATTTTCTCGCCATGGAAGTTGCGCGTTACGTTGTCGCCGTACTCGGGATCTTTTTCCAGCTCTTCGATTCCCATGATTCTGCAGAACGCCGGCCAGCGTTTGTCGTCGACCCCGGCGATACAGATATGGCCATCCTTGGTCGGGAAGGCGCCCCACACGCCGTGCAGGAACTGATGACCGCGGCCGGCGCGCTCCGGCTCCTGGCCCGTTATCGAGGTGTAGTTAATCTCCATCCCCTGCATCGCGATCATCGTGCCGTAGATCGACACATCGACCTTTTGGCTCGTTCCGGTCCGCTCGCGCGCCACCAGCGCCGCGAGTATTCCTCCCGCCAGGCTCAGCGCACCGGTGTGATCTGCGACGAAGATTCCCGCGGCAAGCGGAGGATCGTTGGGCATTCCCGTCTTGGCCATGATCCCGCTGGCGGCCTGCGCCAGCGTGTCGCGACTCGGCCGCATCACCCATGGCCCCTTTGGTCCCCACGAACTGCCCTGCGCATACACGATGCGCGGGTTCAGCTTGCGCACCTCCTCGTAGCCGAGTCCGAGCCTGTCGAGCACGCCGGGACGATAGTTGGTAAGCAGCACGTCGTAGGCTTTCACCATTCGCCGCACGATCTCGATAGCCGCCGGCTTCTTCAAGTCGGCGGTGATGCTGCGTTTGCCGCGATTCATCGCGATGAAGTAATGGGACACCGCGGCGTTCCGCACGCCGGGCCCGCCAATCAGCGAGGCTGCCATCCAGCGGCTGAGATCACCGGTCTCCTTGTTTTCGACCTTGACCACGTCCGCACCCTGGTCGGCAAGAAACAAGCCGGCAAAGGGTCCCTGGATTTCCTGACCAATCTCGATGACTTTGATTCCCTCGAGCGGCTTCGCCATGGTGCGATGCCTCCTGACCGATCGTTCAAATAATTGATTGTTGCGGGCGCATTATCGCGCCGTGGTCGGAAAAATCTCAAGCGGCAGATTGCGCATCGCCGCGGCGCCGGTAAGCTCATCCGCCATGGAACACAGTATCTATGAGTTCCCGAATATTTTTCGCCGGGTACACATGGAGGAGCCGCGCGAAATCGCACAGGAAGTGGGCTTTCTGCGCCGCATTTGGCGCGAGCATCTAGACCGTCCCGTGAACCGGGTCCTCGACCTTGCCTGTGGCAACTCCCCTCACGGGCAACTCCTCGCACGAGCCGGTATCGAGGTAGTCGGCATCGATAGATCGAAGACCATGATCGCCGCCGGATGCCGCGAATCCGCCGGCCTCGAAGGTATCCGCTTCTATCGGCGGCCCATCGAGCGATTTCGCCTCCCCGAACAGCGCTTCGATGCCGCATTCTTCATGTCGGAAACCTTTCCGGTCATGACCGAGAACCACGATATCGTGTCCCATCTGCGCAGCGTGGGCCGGTTGCTCAAACGGGGCGCGCTTTACTGCATCGACGTCGATCGGCAGGACGGCATCCGGGCCACGCGCGCGCACAAGTTGTGGGACCGATCACTGCGGGTCGACGATGCTAGGGTGGAGGTGCGCGGGGTGCATCGCCCGATGCCGTGGTATTCCGGCGTCTACTCCAATTTCGAAATCTCGTGTTCGATTCGATTCCCCGGGCGGCGGGTCAATACCCGCGACGTGGTTCCGATTCGCTACACGCTGCCGTGCACGCTGGAGTTGCTCGGTCGGGCATCGCGGATGTTTGAAATGATCGCAACCTACACCGATCTGTCATTTACGAAACCGCTGTCGAGGTGTCAGCGGCGATGGTGGGGGGTGTTGCGGCGGGTCTAATCAAATCTGTGACCGGTACGCGATCGCAGAAGAAAATTCCGAGGGAAGGTGCCGTCAAGAAGTTGGCGTCCTGCAACTCGCCGAACGAAAAGTGCGTTCGATCCGGTGCGCAGAAATTAGACCTCCTTAGCTCTCCGAACGTGTCGAGCAACGCGCAGCTCCGTGGACGTGGGTTTTGTTATCCTGCGCTCGGTTGACCGCTATCTTGGTGACCGATCAAGGTCCGTACTTGATTGGACTGCATGTGTCCACTTTTTTCACCCTCGCTAGTTGAGCTCAAAGGGTCCGCGTCCGATTGGCAGCAGCTGCGGCTATCCTTTACAGAACGCCCCAATTGCGTTTTGGAGCTCCCTCAAGCTGGAGTACCCCTTGGCTGAGGCCGCCGCGTCAAGGCTGCCGAACTGGCGGTTGAGCGCGCGGACGCTCTCGTCATAACAGTTCGCCTGCCCAGGGTCCCCCGCAAAGTCCTGGAATTCGTACGCACCGATATCGCAGACCTGTTCTCCGGTATCTGGACGGAGAAGCCCACGCTGATCGGTCGTAATCGGATTGGGCGGTGAGGCCTGATCAGTGCAGTCTGCCAGCGGAATCGCGTCAATCGCCGGGCTCCCCGATTGAAGCGCGATGGTCTCTGTCGGTCCGCCGTTATTGGCCAATCCGGCAGCCGAAAGCAGTGGATTCACACCATCGCCATTATTCGCGGAGCCGGTCTTGGCGAACCCGCATGAGGCGTCGTCGGAGATGTTGTAGCCGGCGTCGTTAATCGTTCCGGAGCAATTACTAGGAGGGGTAAAGATACCGCCGCTGCTATTCGCCAGGATGGTGTTCTTGAGGCTGGCGAAACCCCCATTACAGATACCCCCGTTAGAGATACCCCCGCCCAGACCTCCGCCGTTGCCGGAGAAGGTGCTGTTGGTGACGGTTAGCGTTCCACAGTTCTGGATGCCGGCGCCGGGGCCAGGAAACGGGGCGGTTGAGGTTGTGTTTTCGAAGAAGGTGCTGTTGACGACAGTCAAGATCCCGTCATTAGAAATGGCGCCGCCGTCTGCCAATCCGAAATTGTCGAAGAAAGTGCTGTTGGTAACCTTCATCGTTCCTTCGTTGAAAATTGCGCCGCCGGCACCGGCTTGCCCGGGACCGGCGGTAGTGGCTCTGTTTCCGGAAAACGTGGTGTTGGTGACCGTCAAGCTCCCGGCATTGTAAATAGCTCCGCCCTCGTTGAGTGTAAAAATGCCGGGGACGCTCTGGTGGCCGGAGAAAGTGCTGTTGCTGACGTTCAGTGTCCCGTCATTGCTGATCCCGCCGCCGGGGCTGGCGTTGAAGCCGTCGGCAATTGTCAGGTGGTTAAGGTTGAGCGTCACCCTCGACGCGACCTGCATCACCTGCACGCCTTGCACCTGCTGGAACGGATTGTTGCCGCCATCAATCGTAATGCCAGGTGAGGCGAGGCCGGTAATGGTCAGTTGGCCGTCGGTGACTTCCGGCAGTGTGCTCGCAAGCGTGATTGTCCCCGCGACCCTGAACTTGATGATGTCGTGGCCACTCCCAGCAGCGCAGGCATTCGTCGCGGTCTTGGTGTTTGCGGCCGTGATGGCGTCGCGCAGGGCACAGACACCGACCTGGCCGGGGTCGGCGAGCGAATTGACAGTTATGGTCGCTGCGAATGCAGTGCTGCCGACGAACAGACCGAGCAAAGCCGCAGTGAGAGCGCACAGTGGTAAACACTTCCTCTTGCCAATCATTGCCGAGTTCCTCCCTTCGAGGCAGCATTAAATCTGAAAAGACACCGAACCTTGAGGCGTGGAAGTAGCAGAACGGCGAGGTTAGAGAAATCGCTCATTCGCAGCTCTCGCTTTGAAGTGGGCCCTTTCAAAGCGGATACGAGCTGGCGGGTTGAGCGAGCACCAGGGTGAGTATCGGGTACCCGATGTTGATCCCTGTCGGCCGACCGGCGACATCGGATGGGCCGCCTCCCCAGGCACCAGCAGGCCCGGCGCGGTCCATCGCGTCAGCCTGTCGCAGATCACGTCGAGCAGGAACAGATGGGTGAGCCTTGCGGTTACCGAGCAGACGGGCGGCCATACCTAACGGCAGTCCCTCCGCCATCTGAGAGAAACTTGCCTGAATCCCGGCTGTCGACCGTTGGAAAAGCGAGCGCGGCGTTGCGTGTTGAGGAAGGCGCGTGCGGTGCTGCCGTTGCTGAGGAACCGGGGGAGCGGCACCTTGCCCCACACCATTGGCGTCTTCGAGCTTCGAACTCGGTGGCCCGGGTTTTTGACTTCTGTTCCGTTAAGAGGAGAAGACGATTCGGAACCTGGGCTCTACCGCAACCCTGTCAACACACGAGTGATTTACCGACGAGGACATTTTCGTCCATCAGGCGGGCGCGCAGAGGGATTTGTTATCCTGAGCCCTAGAAGAACAGAGTGGAGGATGGGCAACCTCAGTACGGGACGAGGACCCAACCGTCAGCTTCTGAGCAATCCGAAACTGTCGGCAACGCGAGGCGATTTGGGGAAAATAAAATAATTGCGATACCCAACAGCTCCTGGAGAATGGCCGCAATCGGGCCGCTACTATCGGAACATTCGTGTATCAAAATGAAACGGTACAGGTTCGCCGAATTTGACTTTTTGGAAATCTAGGTGAACAGGGTTGAGGAGGACATTCCATTCGCCGCGAATTGCCGCCGATGGGACCAACAGGGCTACCGTCCGCCCGGCGCGTATCCATTCATCTCCAAAGTGACGCGGAGATTCATCTCGCGTTTTGCGCCAGTCGCGTGGCAGAGTCTTTTGGTCGAGTCGTCCAATTTCAAGCTCTTCGGACATCTCGCCTTCGATTGAAACGAGGTCCCTTGGTTGGAGATTCGGCTCTAAGTTCACAAAGGTCTCAACTGCTGCGAGCGCGAGAGAGGTTGAGGCGTACACGACGCGGATTCCTCGGCTGTTCCAGCGACCGCCATACAAGCGCGCTCCTTCGCCTGTTGCGGCATCCGCAGCATAGCGGCGTCGGCAGATTCGCCAAAAGTGCATCAACTATATACGCCATATGCAATCCGGCCCGCGACGTCCTCTACCTCGCGAGCGCCGACATCGGTATCGAGGCGGTCCAGAGGCGTTTCGCCGCCGAGCGCTCGGTTGGACGTGAGAAGCCATTGAACAGCCCTTTCCTCGTCACCAATCATCGCAACTGTATGAGCATATACCCGAGCAAAACGGACGGTGCGGTCGGATTCGGCGGGTGTCAACCGCGACCGCTCGCTCAAACGGCGAGTCATCGTCCGTTGCGGAATTCCGAGCTTCTTCAAAAGCGCGGCGTTGCCGAGCGAGAGTTTTACGGCCAGGGTCCTTACTGAACTCGCGGGAAGACCTTTGCGGATCAGATCTGCCAGGTCATCTGGCTTCCTTACGGTCTTGCCAAGAACCTTCCGGCCGCCCAGAACGTTGGCAATGGCTTCGCTTTCCATTGTTAGCCTTTTGGCCAATTAGCGTAGGCCATTTGGCTACCCTTGTAAAGCGGTCGATATGTCTCTTGAGCATCCCGTCTTCAGGCTGGTCCCCTTGGCTCAGCTTGGTGTCACAAGGGCCTAAGCCAAGTCGCTGACGAGCGAGACTTCGTGGCGCTCCGGGACTCCGATGGAGTACAGAGGCGTGTACGCTTTCAACGCGTTCGGCGGAGTCCTTAAGGAAGCTATCTGGGGAACCAGACGGAAACGGTGAAATCACCAACGGCAGAGACGCCGTGCGTTCTTTCAGGCTCAATCCTCGCCAAAGAATCTTCTTTTAGCTGATTCGTTCAAGGGCAGGTCGGGTCCGCTAAACAGATGATCAATAACACGCGTCGGATCCTCTGCGATTTTCGGAAGCGCGTAGCGCGGCGGCGGTCCGCTTCTGGGCCTGACTCACAGAACATGGCGGCAAACAAATCCGATGTTTCGTGTATCACACGGTAGTAGTGATCGTGCGCTTCAGCGTATGCGTGACCGGCCTTGTCCCAATTCTGTGAGTTCAAGAGGGAGTTCCGTAAGACGCGAATGTCGCGCATTGTCAGGGATAAACCTTGTTCAAAAGAGGGATCACTCGAGGCCGCCGCGTCCCCGATGAGCGTTAAGTTTTGAAAATAAGCGGCGCCTCAGGTCCGACGTAGGCGTCGCAGAATCAACAGCAAAAGCGTGAGCCGAACTCGTACATCAGGGGAATTATCAGGTGACTATTGATGAGTCGGCGTATGCCATCAGCAAGTGAAATGCTATCTCGAGGGAATGCGCTCGCACGCAATATTCACAGCTAGCGGAAGTTGCTCTGCCGAATCGCGTGCCACGAGTTGTCGGAATGAAGATCAGACGCCTTTGAGGTGCCCGATATGGTCCAGCATCGTCGCGCGCCAGCCGCCGTCCAGCTCAATGACCTGGATCGATCCCAGCTCGACACTCGGCTGGTTGCCCGTCAGATGTTGTACCGCCGTGCGGATCACGCCGCGATGTGCGACCAGGAGCGCCGCAGATGCGAGGTGTGACTCGGGTCGCCACAGCGACAGCATCTTTCTGACACCACCAATTACTCGTTCGGCGAAGGCGCGGCGGCTTTCGCCGTCTGGATAGGCATATCCGGGAGCAAGCCGCTCGGTGTTCCACTGGGCATAATGCTCCGGATAGCGTTCGCGAATTTCTTCGGCGGTCAGCCCTTCGAACAGGCCGAAGTGTACTTCGACAAACTCCTCGAGAACGCAAAGCTCGGCCGACTCGCCAGCGATGAGTCGCGCGCCTTCCGCGGCGCGGACCAACGGACTGGTGAAAACCCACCGCAATTGCGGAGAACACAGCTCCAGGAGCGCAGCCCGCACTGCGTGCATCTGCGTGCGCCCGAGATCGGACAGCGGCACATCAGTACGCCCATGATACCGAATACTGGATTCACCCTCGGTTTCACCATGGCGCACGAGAATAAGCGTCGGTCTCATTGCCCTCACAAGAAGACCCTTCCGCGGCGGCCGCCGGGTTCAACGTTAAGAGGGCTCCTCACCGAACTCGATGCGTTTCCGAGTCCGAACTGGGCGCGCGCGATTCGGCGTACAAAGCAGCTTTCCGGTATCTTCTCTGCTGTTCCATTCATCTCACCCACCGAACATCGAGCTGGTGTTGACCGCAGGTCCGCTGTCCTATTAAAGGAGGCCCAAGAGATTTCGCATTCAGCAGAGGCAAGCTCGGATAAGTAGCGCATTGCCATGCAGGTTGGCGACAGCCAGTATTTCGTCGGCTGGGGTACCCTGGCGCTCATCAATGGCGGCCTGGCACAGGGCAAGCAGAGAAGCGGGCTCAACTGGTTTTTGCTTTCCATCCTGCTCGGTCCGCTCGCGACTCTAATCCTCCTCTTCCTTGACTAGGATCGCGGCACACGCTTGTGCGCCGCGGCTCAGTGGTGGTCGAGCGTTTCAGTCATCCAACGGATTCAGTACCAACCCGGTCGCCAGCTTCGGAAAAAAGTAGGTCGATTTTTCCGGCATGGTGGCTCCGGCGTCACTCACCCGCTCGACCTCGTTGATCGACGGCGGGTTCACAAGGAATGCCCCATCAGCGCGGCCGTCGCGGACCGCGTCGAGGGCCGCGTTCGCGTCGATGGTGTACTCAAGGTTGCCGCCTTTGCGGATTTCAGATGCTGTTAGCGAAAAAATCTGATCGAAGATCAGCGTGTGTAGAACAGTAACATCGAGACTCCGCACTTCCGCTGGCGCTTCCGGAATCGCCCGCGCGGTCGCGTCGGGGTTCTTAACGCGAACCACGAAAAAGCGTTGCGCGCCAGCCAGGGCGATTCCGATCGTGCCGTCTCCTCCGTCGACGAGACCGTTGTGCAGCGCGGCGCGGTCGTTGACCGCGCTTACCTCAAAGACTTCGTGCGCCTGAGCGGCGAACGACGCCATCGCCTGTGGGCGCAGACGCCGCACGATGCGATGGGTCGGCAGAACCACGAGCCCCGGATCGTCGCAGGCGACCAGCGTCATCATCGTATAGTCGAAGCCTTGCGGATCGCTGGGGTGCTCCGTCGCTCGCCGCTCTCTTCGATAGCTTAGCGCGGTTTCGTAGCGATGGTGCCCGTCGGCGATAAGTAACCGCGCCGATTCGAGCGCACTTTGCACGGTCGCGATTTCATCGGGCGCCTCGATTGCCCGCAGCTCGTTGCGGATTCCGAGCGAGTCGTCGGCCTCGATCAGGGGGGTACGCGACATGATTTCGGCGCGCAGACGATCAAGCTCGGGATGCGAGCCGGAATAAAGACCAAAGATCGAGCTGATGTTGGTGCGGGTCGCGGCGAGCAGCTTGAAACGGTCTTCCTTGGGTGCGGGAAAGGTCTTTTCATGCGGCAGGATTCGGCCGCGGGCGAAGTCCTCCAGCCGAAAGCGCACGACAAACCCTGTCCGGACGAAGTTGCGCCCTTCAACCTGAAAGCGCTGGGTATAATGGAAGAGCGACGGGCGCTCGGCGCGGCGTAGCACACCCCGGTCTACCCACTCCCGCAAGGTCGCCTGAGCGGTGGCGTACCGATCGGCATCACGCCCGAGCTCGAGGCGAACCACGTTGTAGGGGCTGCGTTCGTAAAGATCGCGCTGTTCGGCCTCGCTGATAACGTCGTAGGGTGGAGCGAGCACCCGCGTGAGGTCGCCCACGGTGCGCTGGTCATAGAGGAGGCCCCGCAGGGGCTCTATCCGCGCGCCCAGACGATTCATTCTAAGGCTTCTCCGGCGAGCGCTGCCGCAATCTGGCGACCCGACACGGCGCCTTCCCGAATAATCCGCCACCGATCGCCTGCCACCTCCAGAACCGTGCTGGGTGCGCTGGTCCTCAGAGTCCCACCTTCAAGGTATACTTTAACTTTGTTCCCGAGCGCTTTGCGCGCATCCGCCAGGGTTTTTGCGGGGGACTCGCCGGCGCGGTTGGCGCTGGTCGCCGTGATAGGTCTCTCGAAACCTGCGGCTAGCGCCCGCGCGGTCGGATGCGATGATACCCGCACTCCCACCCCTCCACTTACACCGACCAGCTCCGGCGCAATCTGCGCCGCGGCGGGAAGTACGAGCGTCAACGGTCCTGGCCAGAAACATTCCGCGAGCCGCCGTGCAATTGGCGATACTTCCCGCGCCAGCGAAAACGCCGAGCGGGTATCCGCGGCTATCATAGCGACGGTCTTCGCCGCATCACGTCCCTTAATTGCGAATAGTCGTTTGAGAGCAGACTTTGACGACGGGTCTGCGGCGACTCCGTAAAAAGTCTCGGTCGGGTAGACGACCAGCTCACCGGCACGCAGAACGTCTATCGCGTCCTGGATCGTGCTGATCGTCGGATGCGATGCGGAGGCCTTGGCAGAAGAAGAACCCGGCAAGCGAGGCTCCTTGGGCAACCGCCTCTAGGTTAGCGGCGGCCGGCATCGCTGCGCGACAACGCCCGATGAGCGATATCGCGCCGCATGTACCTGCCCTCAAATTCTATCATTTGCGCTGCCTCGTAGGCGCTGGAAACCGCAAGCTCCAGGGAGGGCGCCATCGCGGTAACGGCGAGCACCCGACCTCCATCGGTTACGAGTTGGCCATCTTTGAGCGCGGTGCCCGCGTGGAAAACCTTGACGCGGACCTTCTTCATTGCCCATCGAACCTTCGCGTCCGAAGGCGCATTGCCCTCGATTTTTTCGATGCCGGTTATGGGAAGCCCCTTGCGGTAGGTGCCGGGGTAGCCGGCGGACGAAAGTACCACGCAGGCCGCGCTTCTGGGCGACAGGTTAACCGAAACCTGTTTGAGGTTGCCTTCCGCTGCGGCGAGCAGCAGGGCGCCGAGGTCACCTTCAAACCGCATCATCAGGGCCTGGCATTCCGGATCGCCGAAGCGCGCGTTGAACTCGATCACTGAAATCGCCTGCTCGTTCACCATCAGCCCCGCAAACAACACTCCCCTAAAGGGCGTTCCCCGCGCATTCATTTCCCGGAGCGTGGGCTGGATGATCTCGCGCATGATGCGCTCTTCAAGTTGGGGGGAAAATTGCGGCACCGGAGAGTACGCGCCCATTCCGCCCGTATTTGGTCCGCGGTCCCCATCGAAGATGGGCTTGTGGTCCTGGCAGGTCCCGAATGGGATCGCGTACTCGCCGTCGCACAGCGCAAAGAAAGATAACTCCTCACCGGCCAGGAATTCCTCGATGAGCACGCGGCGTCCGGCTGGGCCGAATTTGCCGCCCTCCATCGCGTCAGTGATCGCGCCGAGGGCGGCCTCGCGATCGGTGCAAATCGTGACTCCCTTACCGAGGGCGAGGCCGTCGGCCTTCACGACCAGCGGTAGGTCGTGACTTGAGACGTAGCGCCGTGCCGCGGCTGCATCGTCGAAGAGTTCGTAGGGTGCAGTGCGAACCCCGGCCGCGCGCATGACGGATTTCGCAAACGACTTGCTGGTCTCGAGCTGCGCGGCGGCCCCGGTGGGTCCGAAAATTTTTATTCCAGCCGCGTTGAACTCATCGACGATTCCAGCGCCAAGGGGATCGTCAGGCCCGACCACAACCAGATCGACCTTCTTGTCGCCGGCAAACGCAACCAGCGTGGGAAAATCCAACGGTGAGATGGGAGCCGGCTCGGCAAGCTGATTGATTCCGGGGCTGCCGCTCGCACAAAACAGCCCCCACACACTTTGGCTCTGATGCAGCCGCCAGCAGAGCGCATGCTCGCGTCCGCCTTTGCCGATTACCAGGACTTTCATGCCGCGTGGAAGGCCGCCTCGCCGTGGAGCGCACCCTGCCCCCGGATGACGCCGGACCCACATCACAAGGGCGGTCGCACAAAAACAGGCGTGTTCGAACTTTACCGCACGATCAGGTCCCTCGCCACCGAGGCCCGCGAAGTTTTGTCAACAGAGGCTGAATTTCGAACCAATCGGACCAGCACCACTAATCGCCCTTAGTGGCGGAAGTGCCGGATGCCGGTGAACACCATGGCCAGACCGTATTTGTCCGCGGCCGCGATCACTTCCTCGTCACGGACCGCGCCGCCCGGTTGGGCGATCGCGGTGGCGCCCGCCTCGGCCGCCAGGGTCGGGCCGTCGGGGAACGGAAACAAAGCCTCCGAAACCAGCACCGAGCCGGCCAAAGAGACTTTGAGGCGTGCGGCTTTCTCGCGGGCGGCGTAAACCGGATCGATGCGCGAGGTTGCGCCGCCGCCCACCGCGAGCGTGCGATCGTCGGTAACGAATGCGATGGCGTTCGACTTGATGTGCTTGCAGACCTTGATGCCGAATTCCAGTGCACGGAATTCCGCGTCGGTCGGTCTGCGCCGGCTTACCACCTTGCCGTCGCGAGGATTTTCGATGGCCAGGTCGGGTGTCTGCACCAGCAACCCGCCCACGACTTTCTTCAGGTCGAATTCAGCGCGCGGGACCTTATCGGCGTGAAACCGCATTACGCGGCGATTCTTCTTCTTGCGCAGGAACGCGAGAACGTCGTCGGGAAATGCCGGTCCGATCAGAACTTCCGTGAACAGCTCATCGACCGCACGCGCGAACTCCATGTCCCAGGGGCGATTCGAGATGATGATTCCGCCGAATGGCGAATCGGGGTCGGTCGCGAACGCTTTGTCCCAGGCGGCTTTAAGCGTCGGCCCAAGACCGACTCCGCAGGGCGTGTTGTGCTTCAAGATCGCGACGAGGGCCTGGCGCTCGTCCTGGAACTCCAGCATCAGGTTCACCGCGGAGCTGATGTCGAACACGTTGTTGAAGGAAAGCTCCTTGCCGTGGAGTTGCTCGGCCACTTCGAGAAAATGGCCATACAGCGCACCCTGCTGATGCGGGTTTTCGCCGTAGCGGAGGCCCTGCTCGCGGGGCAGCGAGAGGCTGTAGGTCTCACCTAGTGCGGACAGCTCGCCTTCGCCGCCGTGAGTTCCCAGCCAGTTTGAAATTGCCGCATCGTACGCGGCGACGCGCGCGAACGCCTTGCGCATCAGGCGCCAGCGGGTCGCGGCGCTTACCGTGCCGCCGTTGCCGTCCAGCTCCGCCACGAACGATCTGTAATCGGCCGGATCTACGACGATCGCTACGTCTTGGTAGTTCTTCGCGGCGGCGCGCACCAGGGTGGGCCCGCCGATGTCGATGTTCTCGATCGCCTCGGCCAGACTCACGTCCGCGCGCGCAACGGTGTTTTCGAATGGATAGAAGTTCACTACCACGAGATCGATCGGCTCGATGCCGTGATCTCGCAGCTGACGTTGATGGCTGGGTTCGTCGCGGCGGGCGAGAATGGCGCCGTGGATCTTCGGATGAAGGGTCTTAACGCGACCATCGAGCATTTCCGGGAATCCGGTGAATTCTTCCACCGCTTTTACCCTGATGCCCGCGCCTTCGAGCGCAGCCTTCGTGCCACCGGTGGAGAGCAACTCCACCCCATGGTTGGCGAGAGCCTGGGCGAATTCCGCCAGTCCGTCCTTGTTCGACACGCCAAGCAGCGCACGGTGAATTTTAACGCGATCTGCGTCCATACGATTTTAGCCCCGGCAAATTCGCGGTACGCGTTTCCCGACCGTGCACAACATCTCATACGAGATGGTCTGCACCAGCCGAGCCACATCGTTGACGCTGATCATCGCTTCGCCGGCCCCTCCCCAGAGAATAACTTCGTCCTCGACCGACGCGCCCGGTATATCGGTGACGTCGATAGTCGTCACATCCATCGAGACTGCGCCGACCACGGGTGCGCGTTTACCTCGAATCAAGACTTCGCCGCCATGTTGCAGGCCGCGCTTGTACCCGTCGGCATAACCTACCGGCAGGACCCCAATGGTGCTTTCCCGTGCGGTGACAAAGGTGTGCCCGTAGCCGATGCCGGTTCCCGCGCTCACCCGCTTGACCTGCATCAGACGGGTCTTGAAAGTCATCACCGGGCGCAAGTCAACCTTCTCTCTCACTGCGGCTACCGGCGGGAGGCCGTATATGGCTAGCCCCGGGCGTGCCAGATCGAAATGAGAATCGTCGCGCAGCACCAGCGCCGCAGAATTCGCGACGTGGCAAATGGTGGGGACGAATCCCGCATCGGAAAGCGCGCACAACGCGCTGCGGAATACTGCAAGCTGGGAATCGGTAACCTCGCTGGTCGGATCGCTTGCGTTGGCAAGGAGCGTACACAGACCCTCCACCCGAAGGGTCGGCGCGCCACGGAGTCGATCGATGAGCGCCCCCAGGTCGGACGGCACGACACCGAGGCGGGTAGCGCCGGTGTCGACCTTCAGGTGGATCGAAAACTGCGTTCGCCCGGCCTCGGCGGCCGCTTTTTCCAACGGTGCAATCAGCGAGGTATGAAACACAAACGGGGTGAGGTCGAGGTCGACAATTTCGCGCGCCTGCGAAGCGAAAAAGCCCGCCTGTAGAAAGATGCGCGCCTTGAGGCCGGCGTCGCGCAGCTCGCGGGCCTCATCGATGGTGGCGACGCCGAAGTAGTGGCATCCCTCTGCCGCCAACGTGCGCGATACGACGATCGCACCGTGCCCGTAAGCATCGGCCTTGACCACCACCATCAGCTCGCCGTGCGATGCGGTGGCTTTGAGCGCGTGATAGTTCGCGCGCAACGCGTCGAGATCTATCTCCGCGAAGGTGGGGCGTCCCACATTTTCCGTCGTAGTGCTGATGTGCTTCCCGCCTGGACCCGTCCTGCGACTTGGGCGCAACTAAAACGCCCGAGCCTCGTTCATGGCTCGGGCGCTATGTGCTCGATTCGCAACTTGCTTCGATATGGCTTGAGCCACTTCGAATTTCGCCCGTCAAGGGGCGAAATTCAGCTAACCACCGCAAGTAGGCACAGTCAATCAAACGCGCTGTGGGTTTGTGGATTGTCGATGTGGCCGA
Organism: Candidatus Binataceae bacterium; assembly: GCA_036495685.1. Lineage (NCBI taxonomy): Bacteria > Candidatus Binatota > Binatia (SeqCode) > Binatales (SeqCode) > Binataceae (SeqCode) > Binataceae bacterium (SeqCode). The sequence continues at coordinate 38,062 of DASXMJ010000149.1, forward strand.
AAACTTCTCTCGTCGGTTGCCTCTCTACGACCGCAAGGTCGGCCCACGAGCCGGTCGAATGATGGTTGCGAATTGGATCCAAGCGCCAGCGCCTGTCGCCGTTTCGCTTTCTTTATTCGCGCCGAGTGATATAAACAGATCAGGCTGGGGGTGCGCCTTAGGCGCTGAGAACTCTCAGACGGGAGAACCCCTCGAACCTGATCCGGGTCATGCCGGCGTAGGGAAGCCACGACGGCCGAACGATCGTTGGTCGGCCGAAAGCCGCTTCCCAGGGCGCCCGGGAGGCGGCTTTTTTCGTGGGTGCGGCCAAAGACTCCAGCGCGTTTACCATCACGCTCAATGGCGAGCCGTACCGCCTCGATGGCGAGGCGCGACTCAGTGCGCTGATCGCCGCTCTCAAGATGCGCCCCACCCGAATCGCGGTCGAACTGAACCGTGAGGTGGTGCCCAAAGCCGACTACGATAAGACCACTCTCAAGACGGGCGACGAACTGGAAATAATCAATTTCGTCGGAGGCGGATGAGCTTCGACGCTCAAGCAAGGAACACAGGCGCGAAGCTTGCGTCGCAAGTTATATGACTCAAGACTCTCCCTTCAAACTGGCTGGCAAGACCTTCAAGTCGCGCCTCATAGTCGGGACCGGCAAATATAAGGACTTCGCCGAGACCCGCAGCGCGGTGGAAGAAAGCGGCGCCGAAATCGTCACGGTCGCGGTGCGGCGCGTCAACATCACCGACCGCGGCAAGGAAAACCTGCTCGACTATCTCGACCCCAGGCGCTACCAGATTCTGCCCAACACCGCAGGATGCTACACGGCGGAGGAAGCTATTCGCACCTGCCGGCTGGCGCGCGAAGTCGGCGTCGGCGACATGGTCAAGCTCGAAGTGATCGGTGATGAGAAGACGCTGTTCCCGGACGTGCCCGCCACCATCGAGGCTGCCAAGGTGCTGGTCAAGGAAGGCTTCAAGGTTCTGCCCTACATCACCGACGATCCGGTTACCTGCCTGAAGCTGCAGGAAGTCGGATGCGTCGCGGTTATGCCGCTGGCGGCGCCAATCGGATCGGGGCTCGGCATCCGCAATCCCTACAATCTTGCGATCATCGTGGAGCAGGCCAAGGTGCCGGTCATCGTCGATGCGGGTGTCGGCACCGCATCGGATGCTGCGGAGGCGATGGAACTTGGCTGTGATGGCGTGTTGATGAACACCGCGATCGCGGGTGCGAAGGATCCGCTTGCAATGGCGCGCGCGATGAAGCTCGGGATCGAGGCCGGCCGCATTGCATACTTGTCGGGGCGTATCGAGAAGAAGCTTTATGCGACTGCATCGAGCCCCATAACCGGAATCGTTCGGTGACAGGCGTTTGAGCGGAACTCGCCGGGTTAGCTTCCGCCTCTATCTCATTACCGATCGCAGAGCGGTCAAGTCGGCAAGTCTCCTCGACGCGTGCGAGGCCGTCCTGCAGATCGCGGCGGACCTTGCACCGCCGGGAAGCGTGGCACTCCAGCTCCGGGAGAAGGACCTCGACGCACGCGAAGTGTACGCACTCGCTTGCAGATTGCGCGAAATGACCACCCGCCTAGGTGCACCACTATTCATCAATGAGCGAGTTGACATCGCGGTCGCTTCCGGTGCCGACGGCGTCCATCTGCCGGTCGCATCAATCGGCGCGAGTGCTGCGCGCAAGCTCCTAGGCAATCATCGCCTCGTGGGAGTTTCCACGCATTCTGCACCCGACCTGATGGCGGCCTCGCGCGAAGGGCAGGCCGACTTTGCGGTGTTCGGCCCCGTGTACCAGCCGTTGTCCAAAGGATCGTACGGTGCGGTCCAGGGCGCCGCGGCCCTGTTTCAGGCCTGCGAAGCAGGTTCGCTTCCGGTCTTCGCCCTGGGGGGTATAACCCCCGCGCGGGTCGCCGAGCTCTACGCCAACCCGGAGAGCGTGAATCTTGCCGGGGTCGCGGCCATCGGCTCGATCATCGGGGCAGACTCGCCCCGTCAAGCGATGCGCGCGATGCTGGAAGCCCTCAAGGTTGCGCCGAGTTCGTGACCTCGTGCACCGCTGCGATCAGATCGCCAGAGCGTGGCAGCTGCCGGTAATATGGCGAGGTAAAAACCCACCGCACCTTGCCGGTGTGATCGAGCACAAAAAAAGCCGGAATGGCGTTGTCGGGCTCACCGTTGCGGTGATGCTGGACCAGCCCGAGCGGTCCCAGGACGGTTTCGTGCTCATCGCTAAGGAGCGGCACGTCGGAATGCAAAAAGCCGGACAGCATTTTTGAGCGATCGATTGGATCCGCGCTCAGCGCGATTAGCGCCACGCCGTTTTTCCGCAGTTGTGGCAGCACCGAATTCAGATCCGCGATTTCGTGGCGGGCAAACGCACAGTAGTCACCGCGATAGACGTACACCAGGGTAGCCCTCGACCCTTGGGTCGCAGGACCCTGGTGGATGACACCGTGCTGGTCGGGAAGCGCAAATGCCGGGAACCTGCCGCCGACCCCGACCGCCAGATGAAACGGCGGATTCAGGGTGCCACGCAAGGTGTAACTTATGAATCGCCCGCCGCCGACTCCGATCGCCGCGCTCGCGAAGATCGCCAGCAGCGAGAAACCGAGCTTTGCGTGGGGCGACCACAGCCGCAGGGCCTCTCGCACGCCGGCCAGCGCGATTACCAGGGCCGCGGCGATCAGACCATACGATGGCCAGGGGATGCGTTCGTGAATGCCGAGAGACTCGGACGACCAGAAGTTGAGCAACACCCATTCGTAAGTTCCGAAGCCGATCGCTGTGAGCGCGAGCGCAGCCAGAGCGCGCAACGGTTGGAAGGGCGGGGTGACCCAGACGACTTCTTCGGGCGCGGGTTCCGACGCTGGTTGCGGGGCGGGAACGATTGTGGCGGCGGGCTCTTGGTCGGCGCGCATCAGGCTGGAATGAGTTCTTTGAGCTCGGCAACCGTCGCGAATTCGATTCCCGCGTGCCTCCACTTATGCCGAATGGCATCGGCATCGTCGCCGATATCGGCTATCGCGTCGCTCACGATCGTGAGCTTTGGGCCAAGCTGGGTGAGACCCTCCACCGCATGAGCGACGCAGATTTCCGTGTACACGCCGTAGAGCACTACGTCGCGAAACGGCTCCAGCAACATCCGCAGGATCGCGCGCGCGTGCCGGTTGCCAATAAACACGTCGAACTCCTGTTTCTCGAACACGATTTCCCCCTGGTGACTCAGCGCGGTCTCGATCTCTTTGGGGCTGAGCGGATGGTTGGGGATATAGAGCGGATGGAGCGGCTCGGTCTCGGCGATTTTTTTCTGTCCCTCGCTGCCGTCCATGCAGTGATCGTCGTGCTTGCCGCCGTTGCGTTTGAGTTCCGGGTCGTTGGGAAAATGGCGATCCACGGAGCACACGATGCGGATGCGATTGTCCCGCGCCATCGTGGTAAGCGCTGCAAGTGCCGGGATGATCCGCTCCGCGCCGGAGACGTACAGCGTGCCGCCCGGGAGTAGGAAATCGCGCTGCGTGTCAACGTCGTAGAATATTGTAGATTCCGGTTGCACGATCGGAATTCGGTCCGCGCCTCTCTTCAGTGTATTCCGATTCGTGCGTGGTGGGTAAGCGGATTAGAAGTGACCGGGTTCCCGCTCGCGGCGATTGTCACATTCAAGCTGAACGGTCATGTGATGGATGTTGAATTTCCTCTGCAGCAACTGCGACATCTCTGAGAGTACCTGGTCGTGATCGACCGCGTCGGTCACCACGCAATGCGCCGAGAGCGCAACCTCGCGGGTGGTCAGACACCATACGTGAAGGTCGTGCACCTCTTCGGTCCCATCCACCGCGAGCAGATCTTCACGCAGTTGGGCGAGATCTATGTGCCCCGGAACCGATTCCATCAGGATATCGACCCCTTCGCGCACCAGGCCCCACGAGCTGTAAAGCACCAGCGCGCCGATCAGTATGCTGACCGCGGGGTCTGCCTGCACGAACCCGGTGAAGTAGACCAGTGCACCCGCGATCAGGACGCCACCCGAACCGATAAGGTCCGAGAGCACGTGGACAAACACCGCCCGCAACGCCATTCCGCGGCCACCGTGCGGACCGTCTTTGTGCTCGGCCGTCAACCACGCCGAAAACGTATTGACAGCAATTCCGACCAGCGCCACTGCCATCACGCCAAGGCCGTGCACCTGTTCGGGATGACGCAGGCGGCTGGCCGCTTCGATCCAGATGAACACGACCAGCAGCCACAGGAACAAACCGTTGAGCAGCGCACCCAGGATCTCGGCACGAAGATAGCCGAAGGTTTTCCCGACCGTCGCCGGTCGGGCCGAAATCCACAGCGTCAACAAGCTCAGGCAGATCGCCGCAATATCGGTCATCATGTGGACCGCGTCCGAGAGCAAGGCGAGGCTGTTGGTAAGCCAGCCCGCTACCACCTCGGCGATGAAATAGAGTGACGCGACCGCGAGCACGATGTACAGGCGGCGCCGATCAGCGGCTACGCTCGAATGTGAGTCAGGCGCGTCCATGGCAGCACGAATTCAGCCGGTGGGTGGTTACCGGCGCCGCGCTCAATCATATTGGATTAGCGAAGAACAGTTGACGGGCGTGACTCGTGCGCGCCCGCCCAGGGCTTTCAACTCGATAATAAACGAACAGCCGATGACCCGACCACCCATTTTTTCAGCCAGCTTGATGCTGGCCGAGGCGGTCCCGCCGGTTGCGAGCAGATCGTCAACGATCAGCACCCGCGAGCCGCTGGTAATTCCGTCGCGATGCATCTGCAATGACGCGCTGCCGTACTCGAGCTCATATGACTCATCGATAGTGTCAAACGGCAGCTTCCCGGGTTTGCGAGCGATGGTGAATCCGACCCCCAGGCGATAAGCGACAGGTGCGCCCACGATGAACCCGCGGGATTCGATTCCCAGCACCACATCGGCCGCTCCGAGATACCGCTCGGCCATCAGGTCGATAACCTGCGCGAACGCGCGGGCATTTCTTAGTAATGGGGTGATGTCCCGGAAGATGATCCCGGGCTTGGGAAAGTCGGGAATATCGCGGACGAGGTTTTTCAGCTCCTCGATGGTCATTGCCTGGCCTTCTGCGTGTACCGCGTCGCGGGGAAGTACGACGGAGCATGTAAGAATACCCGCGGCCAGGTGAAAGAACAATTTGCACAGTCTGGAAGATGCGAAAGCGCAGCCGAAGGGCGGTCATCACTTATGTTTGCGGTCGCGCTTTTTCTCCCCGGCTTGCAGCTCGCGCAGGTAGTCATCGAGGCGGTCGAAGCTTTCCTCCCAGAAGCGGCGGTAGCGCTCCAGCCACTCGGCCGCATCCTTGAGCGGGGTCGCTTTAAGACTGCACGGGCGCCACTGCGCTTCGCGGCCCCGCGTGATCAGCCCGGCTCGTTCCAACACCTTAAGATGCTTGGAGATGGCCGGCATGCTCATCTCGAATGGCTGCGCGAGTTCGGTCACCGAAAGTTCGCCCAACGCCAGACGGGCAAGAATCGCGCGCCGGGTGGGATCGGCGAGCGCGGAAAAAGTGTTGCTTAGAGTGTCAGGCGTCATCAGGCCACGAACCTCACCACTAGATAACTAAATGGTTAAATATCGTACGCCCGCTTGTCAATGGGCAGCGAAAATCACCACGCCCCGACCCGCCCCCTTTGGGGTGGGCCGGCACCCTCACCGCGCACCTTACAGACGCATCACCGTGATGCAGATCATTGTAATTCCCGCGAAGACTACCACGTCCCGCTCTGCTCGGCGTAAGTGATTCCCGGGGCCGCCGGCGGCTCGGGGAGGTAGGCGAGGGGATTGTGGGCGACATTTTCGTAGCGCACTTCGAAGTGCAGGTTTGCGCCGGTGGTGCGGCCGCTGGTGCCGATTCGAGCGATGGTCTGCCCGCGCACCACGCGGGCGCCTTCTTTGACCAGGTTTACTTCGTTGTGGCCATACACGGTTGCGTAGTCGTCGTCGTGACCGATGATTACGACATTGCCGTAGCCATGCAGCACGCCGGAAAAAATCACTGTACCGCCATCGGCCGCGTGCACCGGGGTGCCTTCCGGAGCTGCGATGTCGATTCCTTGGTGCATCGCGCCGTTGCGAATCCCGAACCCCGACGACACCATCCCATCGGAAACCGGCCATCCGAATTGCCGCGACGCGCGCTCGCCGTGATAGGGGAAGGCGTGTGAGGTTCCCGCGTAAGCCGGAGCTGACCCGCGGTAGATGCTCGGAATGGTTAGGATCTGTCCCACGCGCAGGTCGCGCGGGTTAGTGAGGCCATTGGCGTTCATCAGGGCGGTGGTGCTAACGCCGAATTTCGCCGCGATGCGGTAGACCGTATCGCCGGATTTCACCAGGTAGCTGGTCTGCGATGAGGAAACCACCGCCGGGGGAGGAGGCGGTGCACTGCTACCGCACCCGATCAGTACGAGCACGCTCATCAGCGGCCAGAGCGCAGCCGCCACCCCCGCGTACGTCCGCCACCCGCCAACCTTCACCGCCCCTGTCGCCAACCTCCTGTGGCCCTGATTCGTCCGGGCCGGGCATCGGCATTATATCATTGACTGCCAGCTACAGTTCGATCACGTGCCCGTCAAGGTCGGAACGCGCCCCGGACCCTATTCTGCGCGCGTCGCGCGCTACTCGCTGAAACCCTGCTTGCCGGTCATTTTCACGTAACGGCATTCGCCGAAATATTCTTCCTGCCAGTGACCGTTGTTCAGGCTGACCCTCACCAGGCTCTGTAACTCATCCTCTCCGATCGGGGCGACCAGACGTCCTCCAGGAGCGAGCTGCTGCAGCATCATCCTAGGGATATGGGGCATCGCCGCGCTGACTATGATCGCGTCATACGGCGCGGCAGTGGCATAGGCCTCGGACCCATCCCCCAAAATCAGATGTACATTGGCCAGGCCCATCGCGCCCAGAAGAATTCGCGCCCGCTGATGAAGGTGTTCGATGCATTCGATCGAGTAGACCTCGTGCACCAGGTGCGCAAGCACCGCCGCCTGGTAGCCGGAACCGGTTCCTACCTCGAGCACCCGCTCGCTGCCCAGGAGCGCGGCAGCTTCGCACGTGAGCGCGACCATGTAAGGCTGCGAGATGGTCTGCGAATCACCGATGGGCAGCGGGCCGTCGTCGTAGGCATGTTCCGCGTATTCGGCAGGAATAAATCGATGGCGCTCCACCGAGCGCATCGCGGCCAGTACTCGAGGATCGCGAACCCCGCGCGCCTCGATCTGCTCCTGGACCATCCGCGCCCGTGCTTGAGTCAAGTCCATCGATGCTGACCCCGATTATACGCGTGCCGCCGCAAGCGTTTAAGGGCAACTTACGCACGACGCGTGGTCCTCACATACCGATCGGTTTGTAATTTCCTTGGCCGCTGTGTTAGGCCGACTGATGAGGTGCGTCGAAGGGGCCGCACCTTGAATTGGGAGGCGGCACGCTGATGGCGGACGAAGCACAAGCTTGGCGTGAACAGACGGTCGCGGTCGACGGCACCAGCCTAATCGTCGAGAGAGGCGGCGCAGGCAGACCCTTGCTGGTTCTCCATGACGAGCTGGGTAATCCGGGATGGCTAAAGTGGACCCGCGCACTCGCGAAGCGCCGAACTCTCCTTATCCCCCTTCATCCCGGGTTTGGCCGCACCGAGCGCGCGGAATGGATGCTTTCGATTCGCGATCTCGCGGGCTTTTATTCGCGTTACGTCAAGGAAAACGGGCTCGGCCCGGTCGATGCGATCGGGTTTTCGATGGGCGGATGGATTGCCGCGGACATGGCGGCGTCGAATCCAACCCAATTTCGCAAGCTGGTCCTGGTCGCACCAACCGGCATTCGACCACCCACCGGCGACATCCTCGACATCTTTCAGGTCATGGCGCCGCAGCAGGTCATCGCCAGCGTGTATAGTCCCGCCAACACTCCCGAGTTCGGCGAGCTGTACGGTGGACCCATGTTGCCCGAGCAATTCGAGAAGTTCGAAGAAGCCCGCGCCCAAACCGCGCGACTCGCGTGGACCCCATATATGCACAACCCCACCTTGCCGCGCCTCTTGGGAGTTGCGGCTGGACTGCCTACACTGATCGTGTGGGGCAAGCAGGATGCGATCGTCCCGGTGAGCACGGCCGAAGCATATCGGCAGGCGATCGGAGGCGCGCGCGTGGTGACGTTCGACAACTGTGGTCATCGCCCGGAAATCGAGAAATCCGCGGAGTTCGTCCGCGAGGTTGAAGCGTTCCTCGGGGAATAGGCTCCGGAACGCAGAGGAGATGCGGCCATGCACATAATGTATTTCACCGAGCGTCCCTATCGGCACGTTCCCAACGATGAAGTTATCAAGAACGGCTTCTTTGGAATTCCGAACAAGCATTTCGATTCCGCCAAGGGCTCGCAGCTGCTCAACGAATATCTCGACGAAAAGGTCCTCGCGGAGCAGCTCGGCTTCGATGGCGTGATGTTGAATGAACATCACGACACCGCGTTCTGCATGGGCTCGGTGATGAACGTGGAGGCCGCCATTCTGGCGCGTATCACGGAGCGCGTGAAGATCGTGCTGCTGGGCAACCCGCTGCCGGTGGTCGGCAATCCGCTGCGGCTCGCCGAAGAACTGTCGATGATCGACATGATTTCGCACGGCCGTCTGGTTGCGGGATGGGTTCGCGGCGCGGGCAGCGAGCAATTTGCGACCAACGCCAACCCCGGCTACAACCGCGAATACTTCAACGAGGCGCATGAGCTCGTGGTGCAGGCGTGGACTCGGCCGGGCCCGTGGCGCTACGAAGGCAAGCATTTCAACTATCGTTTCGTCGACCCGTGGGCGCTGCCGCTTCAGAAACCTCATCCTCCCATCTGGATTCCCGGTCTGCTCAGCCCCGAAACCGTCGTCTGGTGCGCACAGCACCGCTATCCGTACATCGCGCTAGCGACCTTCCTCGAGCCGACCGTCGAACTGTGGAACATTTATCGTGATGCGGCGGCAAAGGAGGGCTACCAGGTAGGTTCCGAGAACTTCGGCTATTTGCAGAAGGTGTTTGTTGCGGAGACCGAGGAGAAGGCGCGCGACCTCGCCAAATGGGACATGTTCGGCGGCGCGGGAATTGGCTACAGCCTGTTCGGCAAGCCGCAATGGATGTTCCCCCCGGGCTACAACTCCAAAGAAGCGACCCGGCGCGTCGCGCGGCAATTCTCGGATCCGAATTCTTCGGCGGGCAGTCCGTTTGCCGACGCGACTACCGGCCGCAGTTCCAACGGCACCAGCGTGGCGGAATCGCAAATCGATTTTCGCACCGGGGTCTGGCAGGAGCAGAAGATCGACGTCGAAGCCACCCGCAAGCAAATCCTCGAGACCTTCCCCCAGGTGGAACGTTCGCTGCAGGTGATTTGCGGAACGCCCAAGAGTGTCATCCCGAAGATTCGTAAGGTGCTCGAGGTGTTGCGGCCGGGAATCTTCGGCTTCTGGCAAAACGACGGACCGATTTCGGCCGAGGCGCGCACCACCAATATCCGCCTGATCGCCGAGGAGGTACTTCCCGCGACGCGGGAAATCGGCAAAGAGTTGGGCCTGGTGTCGCCGTTCGACGTGCAGCCAGGCTCGCGCAAGCTACCGGCCTCGGGTGTTCCGGAATCGGTCGGCTCACTGGCGCCGCTGGCATCGTAGAAAAAGGAAAATCCGCGGACTTGCGCAGATCTCGGAAATCGACGCTGCGCACCCGCGGACGCCCTGATTCTTATCCGATCGTCAGCTTTAGCCACGCCAGCAGATCGCCGAGCACTTCCTCGCGATTGGTCTCGTTCATTACCTCGTGCCGCGCATCGGGGTAGTAGCGCTCTGACACGTTCGTGATTGCGGCTGCGCGATAACGTGCGGCGACCGGCTTGAGCCATTCAAGTTTGTGATTCACTGGGTCCGCGTCGCCGGCGAAGAGGTAGATGGGCAGGTCCTTGCGGATTCGTGCGAGTTCCTTGGGATCTGCCAGCCGCAGCGCCGACATCCCCAGACTCATCATCGACGCCGGCGTCAGTTGAAAACCGCACAGCGGATCGGCAACGTACGCGTCAACCGCGCCGGTATCACGCGACAGCCAGTCGAAGTGGGTCCGCGCCGGTTCGAAGGCCTTGTTGAATGCGGTCAGGTCACCATCGGGTGTCGAATTCATCGCGAGCAAATCGGTCGCGACCGATCCGGAAAGAGCGACACCGACAATGTCCAGACTGTGCTCGATAATGTATTGCTGGGCCGCAACGGAACCCATGCTGTGACCCAGCAATATCACCGGCAGCGCGTGCTCGCGCTCGCGCGCGATCCTGGTCAGCACCGACATGTCGTCGACCAGCCCGTTCCATCCTGCCGTCCCGAAATCTCCGATCGAATTCGACCGTGTCCCGCTCAGTCCATGACCGCGATGATCGTTGGCATAGACGTGGAAGCCCGCTCGATTCAGTGAGGCAGCCACGTGATCGTAGCGTTGCGCGTGTTCGGCCATGCCATGTGAGATTTGAACGATCGCGGAAGCCGGGCCGTGCGCGGGCCATCGATATGCAGCGATCTCCAGTTGGTCCGAGCTCGTGAACCAGAATTGTTCGCGATTCATAGACGATGCATTATCGCGATTTTGTGCACGAACTCTACCGCCACGCGCTCTTTACCGGTGTCTTCTTGATCAGGACGCCCACATAGTGCGAGTTCAGCGGCGCAATGAAGTCCAGCCATGAGCAGAACGCCCATGCATAGCGACCCAGCCTGCGCGTGATCGGAGGAACCGCTGAAGCGCTGCGCACACGGAGCTCAAAACCCGGGAACGCGCGCGCAATCCGATCGCGGGTCATCGCGATCATCTCGGCGCCGCCGCGCGGGGGCTGATAGCGGAAGTCGTACCACAGAACGATCCCACCCGGCCTCAGCACTCGCGCGACCTCGGCGGCAACCTGCATTCGCGTTTGCTCATCGGGAACCAGTGAGAGCACCAGGAACATGGAAACCATGTCGAACGAGGCGTCCTCGAAATCCAGATCCACGGCGTTGCAGCAACGCAGATCAATACCGGGCAGGGAATGTTCCCGAGCCGCCTGAATTCGTTCCTCCAGAATGTCCACGCCGTGCAAATCGTGCGGTAAGGCGCCCCATTCCCCGTAGCGGCGCAGCCAATATCCAAAGCCGCAGCCGACATCGAGGATCTTGCGGCCGGCAAGATTTCGGAAGCCATGCTTCCGAAGCGCGTTTAGGAACAGACGCTCTTCGGCCTGCACGCGAAACAGATAGCCCGGATCAAACCACTGCTCGCGCTGACTTGGGCGGCGAACCGTTACCTCCCTGATAGCGGTCGCCAGGTTTCGCTGCGGGGCCTCTTCAGCAGTGAGCTTTTCGATGAGCCTTTCTCGTGCGTTCACCCGGGCCTCCCCTTCGATGGATCGGCGTCGCCGTCGGTTGCGCGTCGGTACAGGAGAAGCAGAAAGCGTACCAGCTGCCCAGGTGCGGTTTATGACGCGATCACGCCATTGTCATCTGAGCCCGGTTCCCTCCCGAAATTTCAATTCAGATGGCGTCCAGCGGTTCGATCTCACGACGGTGCCGATTATCGAAGCGGGCTGCAGGCGAGGTCGAGAATACGAAGTGAGCCGGGGAGCGCCGGCTTGGCCGTGCTCTTCGTTCGATTGGATCGCCAATGTCCGCTTCGTATGAATGGGGAATTCCGACCAAAATGGGAGCTAGCGAACGCGATTCCAGATTTGAGTTTCCCCCAACAGCGAGAAGCCTACGTAGCCCCGTACACGCAAGGTGTTGGCATCCTGCACCGTCAGATTGCAGGAATAGGTGCGGCCGTCCTCGGGATTGTAAATCCGGCCGTTCTTCCAGACGCTGGGATCGTCGGTCGGTTCGAAACCGTTAAGGAGCGAAAGGCCCACCAGTTTCTGGGTGCGGAGAGTGAGGTCCGGATTTTTGGAATCGACCGCATCTTTTCCATCGTCACCGAGCGGATCCTTGAGCCATACGATGGTGCCGCACAGGCTCGTCCCGCACTTTTCGATCTTGACGTGAGAATCGTCGCCCTGGGTCGCCCAGGTTCCCAACGGATTCAGATCGCTGCTTACAGCGTGAGCTCCCGAGGCGGTCAGGAGACAACACAGCAACATCGCGATGAATGCCTGCCGGTCGATCAGCTGCCACCTGGCTGTGCCACGGTCCATAGGTCGCGTCCAGATTATTCCCGCCAAGGAAGCGGGCCAATTGACTGGGAGGTATCGGTGAGTACACGTGACATAAACCAGTTTCGCACGCCCAACACCTCCGCCTCCGCGACTACCGAGAAGCCGAAGCGCCGATAGAAGCAGACGTTCTCGCGCTTGTCGGTTTCGAGATACGCAAGCCCGGCGCACTCGTCCATCCGCAAGCAGAAATCAGCCATCAGCGCCCGGCCGACCCCCTGACCCTGAACAGTGGGCTCTACCGCAACCGGGCCCAGGTGCCAGTGCGGCGCCGACGGATCCCTTCGCGACCACGCGCCGACCCACTGAAGGATGCGCCCGGCGGTGGCGATTTGGTTGGCTAGCACTACCGAGGGAAGAATTCGCACCTTCTCCGTGAGAGTGGCCTGACAATGTCCTGGCGGGGTGAAGGCGCACACCGCAATCATTTCCGCGTCGCGGAAGCCGCCGAGAATCTGTCCGCGCCGATACAAGCCATGCAGCACCGGAGAATAGAAACGCTCCAGCTTTTGGCGGCGGCCCGCCGCTTCGCCGCCGAACGCGCGCACATCGATCGGATTGTCGCACATCGCACGACTGAGCAGCAGCGCGGCTATGGGCAGCTCGTGGTTCAGTATCTGGCGAATGGTGATCGGGTTCATAGCGCTCTCGACAATACAATTGTATTGTCAGCCATACAAGTGTATTCTAATCTCAAAACCGAAGGTTGTCGCGCCTTGCCGATGATGAAACAGCAGCCGTCCGATCTGACCGCGTATGCGCGGATCCGCAATGCCGCGCTCAGGTTGTTCGGTGAAAAAGGAACGGCCGCCACCTCGATTCGCGAGGTCGCCAGTGTGGCCGGCGTGTCGCCCGGACTGGTGCAGCACCATTTCCGAAGCAAGTGGGCGCTTGAATCTGCGGTCAGCGCCTACGTCGCAGGCAAGATGGCGGAGTTGGCCGGTGCCGGTCTGGAACCCGGAAGAACCGCGCGGACCCTGACCCTGGGCGCGGCTGTCATCGGCTTTATCCGGCGCAATCCAGAGCTGGTTGCATACCTGCGCCGCGTCATTCTGGAGGATGATCGGATTGGCCGCCGCCTGCTCGACTCAATAGTGCAGCTGAGTCGTACCTTAAACCGCCGCCTGCAGGCGAATCATCTGCTGCGCCGCAACCTCGACCCGGTCTGGGCGCCGCTCAACACGATGATTCTGGTGCTCGGTCCTTTGTTGCTGGAACCGGCGCTGAACCGTTACCTGGACCATCGGCTGCGCAGCGAGGAAGGCCTGGCCCGCTGGGATGCCGCCGTCGAAGACTTGTACCTGCGCGGAATCTATCGCCATCCGCGCGCACCGAAGCGCCGCGGTGCATCGGCCGGCCGGCAGTGACTACCCAACCAGCTCGTGAACATTTCAATCCCCCTGCCTGGTCAGCCTTGCAAGGATACGACCGCGAAAGGTAATCGTCTCCTGAGCAGGGCAAGAAACCTTCATAATGCCGTCGGAGAGGTCGACCTTTGTTCAAGCGGGTATTGATTGCCAACCGGGGTGAAATCGCCATCCGTGTCGCGCGCGCCGCAGAGGCGCTTGGTGTCGAGTCGGTCAGTGTATACGCGCCTGCGGACGCGCTTTCGCTTCATATCCGCGTAACCACCGAGTCGCGCGCACTCAGGTCCGAGGCGCCCTCGAACGATCCCGTCCGTGCCTACCTGGACGTGGAAGCGCTGATCGACGCCGCGAAGGCTGGTGGCTGCGATTGCGTGCATCCCGGATATGGCTTTCTGTCTGAGAATGCCGATTTCGCAGCGCGCTGCCGCCAAGAGGGCATCGCATTTATCGGGCCGCATCCCGAGACGCTGGCGTTGTTCGGCGACAAGCTGAGAGCGCGCGAGCTGGCCGGCTCGCTGGGCATCCCCATCATTCCGGGTAGCCCGCAAGCGCTGGCTAGCGCGGAGGAGGCCGCGGCGGTCGCCGAAACGGTCGGCTATCCGGTGATGCTGAAAGCGGCCGCGGGCGGAGGCGGGCGGGGGATGCGCGCCGTCGCGTCCGCCGATCAGATGGCAGCGGCTTTCGTACGCTGCCAGAGTGAAGCACTCGCAGCGTTCGGCGACGGCGCCCTATTCGTCGAGAAACTGCTCGCACGCCCCCGCCATATCGAGGTTCAGGTTCTGGCCGACCGCGCCGGCGATCTGGTTCATCTCCACGAGCGCGACTGCTCGGTCCAGCTTCGCAACCAGAAAGTCATCGAGATCGCCCCGGCACCGGGGTTGGAAGCCGCTCTGCGGCAGCGCATCCTTGAGGACGCGATCCACCTTGCCCGTGCCGCAGGTTATGTGAATGCGGGCACAGTTGAGTTTCTGGTCAACCCCGAGCGCGGCGAGCATTTTTTCATCGAGTGCAATCCGCGCATCCAGGTGGAGCACACCGTAACCGAGCAGGTCACCGGCATCGATCTGGTCGAATCGCAGTTTCGTATCTCAGCCGGCGAATCCCTCCAATCCTTGGGCATCTCCGACCAGGCCGCAGTTGCACGGCCTCGCGGGTTTGCCATACAGGCGCGCATCGTAGCGAACGGTACCGGCGTGTTGACCGCCTACAAGGAGCCGACCGGTCCGGGCGTGCGGGTCGATTCCTGCGGCTATCTCGGCTATGCGCCCCCGCCGCAGTTCGACCCGATGTTCGCCAAGCTAATCTGCCAGTCGAATTCGACGCACACGTTCAGTTCAGCGCTCGATCGCACCTTACGCGCACTCGACGAGTTCCACATTTCCGGCCTGCCGACCAATCTTCGCCTGCTCCGCGCGATCCTCTCACATCCGGCGGTGCGGGCGGGTGATGCGCGCACCAGCTTCTTCTCAGAGCACCCCGACCTTGTCGCTTCGACGGGCGCGAAAGCGTCCGCGTCGGGTTCGCTGGCACTGCTCGAACAACAGGCGATGGTGCTCCGCGGCGGCAGAGACGGGCTCACCATATCCTCCACGCAGCCCCCATCGGTCAACCTGGTCGTCCCGGCGGGAGAGGAGGGTGTCGAAAGCCCGATGGCCGGCAATATCATCGAGCTTCCCCTGGAGGTCGGAGCCGCGGTTGAGGCCGGCGCGATTCTGCTGGTCATCAGCGCGATGAAGATGGAAACCGCCATTACGGCGCCCTGCGCCGGGGTAGTGACCGCAATCAGCCCCGCCGAGATCGGCGCCACAGTCGCAGCAGGGCAGATCGTCGCGACGATAGCCCCATCCAGTCGCCCTAGCGCTGCGGCGAAGCCGCGCCACTACGGCGACGACAGCTGGGCACCGATGCTCGCCGACGTGCATGCCTTGCAACAGATCGCTCATCGACGTTTCGCGCCCGATTCGAGCGATCCAGGCGTCGTCCGCCAGCGGCGCCGAGGGAAGCTGACCTGCCGCGAACGCATTGACCTGTTGCTTGATCCGGGCACCTTCCGCGAGGTTGGCAGCCTTGCGGGGTTCGCGGATTACGACGACGAGGGACGCATAGCGGGCTTCACGCCCGCCAACCACGTGGGAGGTTGGGGCAAGATTGCTGGCCGCACGGCGGTGGTATGCGCCGACGATTTTACCTCGCGCGGCGGACACTCTGACGGCGCGATCGGGGGCAAGGCCGCGCACCTCGACCGGCTGTCGATCGACCTACGCTGCCCATCGATCCGTTTGCTGGACGGCTCTTCGGGCGGCGGCAGCATTGCAGCAATGGTACCCAAGCAGCAAACGGCGGGTGAAAGCAGGGCACAAGAAAGCTCCGGCGCGATCGTTGCCGGCCGCCCGCGCGTGTCGGGGGAGGGTGGTTCGTTTCTGCCGGGCCACCTCGGAAGCACGATGTACGTATCGCAGCTAAGCCAGGTGCCGGTGGTCAACCTGTTGCTGGGTAGTGTGGTGGGTATCGGCGCGGCGAAGGCGGTCCTCGGCCACTTCTCGGTCATGGTGCGTGACATCGCGCAGCTGTTCGTGGCCGGACCTCCTGTGGTGAGCCACGCGATGGGGTACGACATCAGCAAGGAGGAGTTGGGCGGCTGGCATATCCACTGTCGGAATGGTTCCGTCGACAATCTCGCCGACTCGGAGGAAGAGGCGACCGCAATGACGAAGCGGTTCCTTTCCTACCTTCCCTCCAGCGTCTACGAAGCGCCCCCGGTCTTGCCTCCGGACCCGAGTGATCCGGCAGATCGCCGCGAGGAAGAGTTGTTTACCATCATCCCCCGCAAACGCACCATGACGTTCGACATGCGCCGGGCGATCCGCCTGATAGCGGATCGCGACTCCTTCTTCGAGATCGGGCCATTGTGGGGGACCGATCAGATCGTGGGTTTCGTCCGCTTCAACGGCTATCCGATGGGCTTGCTCGCATCCGACTGCAGGCACGTCAATGGCGGCGCACTCACGGCCGACGGGTGCGACAAACTCAAGCGCCACCTCGACCTCTGCGACATGTTTCACCTTCCCATCCTCAACCTGATCGACAATCCGGGTTTCGCGGTAGGACTGGAGCATGAGTTGACCGGAACGATCCGCAAGGGCGGAGAGTGGATGATCGCGTTCGCACAGGTCGAGGTTCCGATCTTCACCGTCATCATGCGCCGGAGCTTTGGGGTGGCCGGCAACAACTTCGCATCGCCCCGCAGCGGCGCCAGCGCACGCGTCGCGTGGCCCGCCGCCGACGTCGGCGGCATCCCGCCCGAGGGCGGGATCGAAGCCGCGTACAAACGCCAGCTCGCCGAGGCCGCCGACCCCGCCGCCCTGCGTGCGGAGATCAATGCGCGCATCGAAAGTGCGCGCGGCCCCATAGGTCCGCTAAACCGTTTTCAGATGGAAGAAATGATCGACCCGCGCGACACTCGCCCATGGGTGTGTGAGTGGGGAGAAAACGCCTATCGCATCGTGTCGCAACCGTCCTTGCTGGTCCCCCGAGCAATCCAATTCAGGCCGTAATTCCGACTCCTGCAGGACGGTGGAAACGCCACTAGCGCCGCGACCATCCAGTTTGGCGAGCGAAGCGATTTGAACGTGGCCGAACGAAACCGGAGTGCGCGTTATGACTCTGGCCCCTTGGCAGGCAGCGACTCGAACCATGGCAGCACCAACTGCTCATTGATCGAGTAGGGATATGCATGGCCCCATTCCGGGAGCTCGTGGTAGGTCACCTGGTAGCCGATGCTCTCGAGCAGCTCGCAGGTCTGGCGGGCGAACGCGACCGGAAAGATGAAATCGTGGACCCCGTGAATCACCAGCATCGGGGTGTCCTTGCCGCGCTCCTGGCGCAGCATCGGATCGACGACCGGATGGAGCGCCCCGGCTACCGGGGCGAGGCCGCGGAACAAGTGGCTGTGCTCGAGGCCTAAAATGTAAGTGAAGATGCCCCCGTCCGAGAGGCCGGTCAGATACACCCGGGCGAGGTCGATTGAGTATTCGTTGGTGACCTCGTTGAACATGCGCTGGAACGACCGAGTGTCCGGACTGGGTAGGCTCATGTCCCAGGTGTCGCCCCATGACTTGGGTGAGAGGATGGCGTAACCGCGGCTGCGCGCCGGCCTCACCCACGTCCATATGTATTCCGAGCCGTGACCGTGGCCGCCGTGTAAGGCGACGATCAGCGGCAGGGGTTTATCGTGAGAATAATCTTCCGGAATGTAGAGCGTGTAGTCCGAACGTTCCTGGTTGCGCTTGCGCTGGATGAAACCGGTGGTCGCTGCGCTGGCCGCCGGGGCCGGGGTGGGCGCCGGGGCCGGGGTGGGCGCCGGCGCGCCATCGAGCAGAAAATGCCCAGCGATCAGGGGTAACTGGTCGCGCAACGCATAAAGTTGATACAAGGCCCGGCAGAATGCAGCGCGGCTATACAAGTAGATGAGCGTCCATTGCGGGCTCGGCTGGGTCATGAACAGCTCGTAAGCCTTGCCCAATTCCCGGACCGCGGCGCAGAGCCGCTGATGCAATTCCTCCTGGCCGGGCGGCGGCGTCGATGACACGAAGCTTGACTCGAAGCGGCGAAAGATGTCGCGCACCGCGCTGACCATTCGCGCCTGGTGATCGGCGAGCGATCCGGGTCGGAGCTGTTCCTGGATCGACTCGAAGGTGCGCAGAAACTCCAAGACTTCATTCTGGAGCGCGGTTAGTTGGCCGGCGTAAGTGTTTTCCTGGTTTGGCATCGCTTCCTCCTGCCGAGTGCTGGACGGGGACGGTGACAGGCAATTTCGGGATTCTCCCGAGCGCCAGAGGTTCGCGCGCCAGATAGTCGGCTACACGCGGGAGATGACTTCCTCGCGGAATTTTTCAAGCCCGCGGGTTACTACCTCCGGCTTGGTGCCCGGAGGATTTACCACCACCCGCGAAACTCCCATGTCCGCGAGCATCTTCAGGTCATCCGGCTTGAAGGACCTCGTCAGGCAGGAGAATTCTATCGCATCCGGATTGCGCCCCGCCTTTTGCGCTTCGGATCGCACGGTTGCGAACAGCTCCTTGAGTTTCTCCGGATTCATCACGGTGGGGAAGAATCCATCTCCGTAGCGCCCGGCGCGCCGAGCGGCCGCCGTCGAGTGTCCTCCCACGTGAATCGGAACGTCTCTCCTGACCGGCTTTGGATTCGAATGGAGCGGACCGAACCTGAAATGCTTGCCCTCAAACGATGCGGCTCCATCTTTCCACAGCGCGCGCAGTGCGCGGATCGCCTCGTCGGTCATCGCGCCGCGGTGATGGAAGTCGATTCCGAGCGCCTCGAATTCCTCTTTCATCCATCCGCTGCCGATTCCGAGAATTACTCGTCCGCCCGAGAGCACGTCCACGGTCGCGACTTCTTTTGCCGTGTAGATGGGATGCCGCTGCGGCAGGATCAATATTCCGGTGGCGAGCTTGATGGTTTTGGTCACTGCCGCCACATACGCGAGCGGGATGAGCGGGTCCGGAATCGCGACATCGTCGCCACCGGGCATGCTGCCATCCTTGCTGCCCGGATAGGGCAGGTGTTTTACGGGAACCGCGACGTGCTCCACGCTCCACAGCGATTCGAAACCGCAGCGCTCGGCGGTAGTCGCCAGATGGGCCAGCAGCCCCGGATCGCTGAATTTTCCGGAAGTGGCGAAGCCGATACCGAATTTCATGAGCGTTCCATCCTCCGACCTGCCTACTGCAGGACAAAATCCTTGTAGCCGTTGGCCGCTGCCTCCGTACACTTGGCCCGGTATACGGGTGCCGGACTAGCGTACAGGAGAATCGCGCGAGCCTTTCCGGGAATATTCGCGCCGATAAACCACGAGTTAGCGCCGCTCAATAGCGTGTGGCTCCCCACCTCGTTGGCGTGCTCGACCCAGGCGTCTTCCGCCTTCACCGTGGGTGCGATGCGCGAGTAGCCGTTCGCGCGAACGTGGCGGATAGCGTCGGTGATCCATTCGACGATACTCTCGGCGCATACCGTGTAGTTGCAAAATGCGCTATTGGTCGCGATGAAGAGATTTGGGAAGCCGGCCGACTGAATGCCCAGCAGCGTGCGCGGGCCATTGGCCCATTTCTCCTTGAGGCTCTGTCCACCTTCTCCACGGATATCAATGCGGGTCACCGCGCCGGTGATGGCGTCAAAGCCGGTCGCATAGATGATGACATCGAACTCGTACTCGCGGTCGCGGGTCTTGATACCCTTGGGCGTGATGCGCTCGATGGATGCCTCCTTGATATCGACCAACAGGACATTGTCGCGGTTGTAGGCCTCGTAATACTCGGTTTCAAGGGGAACGCGCTTGGATCCGAACGGATGGTCCTTGGGCACCAGTTTTTCCGCCACAGCAGGATCCTTCACGCGCGCGCGGATCTTGTCGCGTACGAACTCGGCGAAGTCTTCGTTCGCCACCCGGTCGGTCATGATGTCCCTGAAATTGCCCAGCCACTTACCGAAGCCGGGCAGCGCCCACAATTTCTCATACACCGCGAGCCGCTCTTCGCGCGGGACCTCCAGCGCCGTGCGCCGGTCGAACTCGTGCAGGAAAGCTCCCGTGGTTTCCCGGATTCTCTGGTGTATCTCGGGGTAAGTAGCCTTGAACCGCCGCTGGGTTTCTTCGCTCACCAGCCCGTTCCTGAGCGGCGCACAGTAATTCGGCGTGCGCTGGAATACGGTGAGATGACCGACCTCCTTGGCGATGACCGGGATGAGCTGGACGGCAGTGGCGCCGGTGCCGATCACCGCCACGCGCTTCCCGCTAAAATCGACCTTCTCCTTTGGCCACCTGGACGTGTGATATGACTCGCCCCTGAAGGTGTCGATACCTTCGAACGAGGGAACGTAGCGCGCCGACAGGATTCCCACCGCCGCCACCAGGAACTGCGCGCGCATGCGTTGTCCACTCTCGAGCTGGACATCCCATCGGTTGGTGCGCTCGTCGTACACCGCGGAAATGACGTGCGAATTGAACTGGATGTGGCGGCGCAGATCGAACCGATCGGCCACGTAGTTCAGGTAGCGCTCGTTCTCCAGTTGGCCGGAAAAGTGCTCTTTCCAGTCCCACTCCTGGAGGAGCTCCTTTGAGAAGGAATAGCCGTAGGTCTCGCTCTCCGAGTCGAAGCGGCAGCCGGGATAGCGATTCCAGTACCACGTCCCTCCCACGCCTCCGCCATCTTCGAGACCCCGGACCGAGAGTCCGAGCTCGCGTAAGCGATAGAGTTGATAGAGTCCGGCGACGCCGGCGCCAATCACTATCGCGTCAAAACTCTCGATCCGTTCGGAGCGGGTATTCAGTGTCTGTGCTTGAGAATCTGCCATAACGATCTTCCAGAATAAGCTGTCCCTCTTCCCCTGGTCCCGGGAAGTTTACCATGCGATAAGCGTTAAAATTTCCCTCCGCGACCGCACGCTCGGCGATCTTCGCTTCCTATACCATTGCCAAAAAGGCTCTCCAAACGCGTATTCGAAGCTGCCGTTGATCCTCATCGCGGGCGTTTGGAAGTTACCAAAGCTTTTTATAGGCTCGCACGCATAAAGCGACGATGGCAAATTTCGAATTAAAGGACCGTGCCGCGATAGCAGGTGTCGGCAATTCGCCGTATGGGCGGCGGTTGATGCGCAGCCCGATCGATCTGGCCGCCGACGCAATTGCCAGCGCGCTGGATGACTGTGGCCTCACGCGCGATGAGCTGGACGGAATGATCGTCAGTTTCGGGTCGCCAATCGGTGCCGACGGAGACTCTATTGCGCAGCTGCTGGGGTTAAAGCTGCGGACCTGCAATCAGACTTGGGCTCACGGGCGCTTTACCGCGAGCTGCATCACGTGGGCCGCGATGCTGGTAAATGCCGGCTTGGCTGATGCCGTCGCCTGTCTCGCCTCGGTGAGCTTCTCGTCAATGCGGCGTCCGATGATGGGCGGCGCCGGCGACCGCGAGGGCACACGCGAGGCGGGAGGAGGCCACGGAGAAGACCCCGTGTATGGCATGACTTCGCCCGGCGCGGGCGCCGCTCTGGTGGCGCGACGCTACTTCGATCGCTATGGCTGCGACAGCCGCGCGCTTGCCTCGGTGCCAGTCGCGTTTCGCAAGCACGCCGCAATGAATCCGGCGGCGATCATGCGCGAACCTATCGATGTCGAAGCCCATCAGCGATCACGCTACGTCTGCGAGCCACTTCGTCTGCTCGACTACTGCCTCATCAACGATGGGGCAGCATGCGTGATCGTGACGACCTCGGAACAGGCGCGCGATCTGAAAAAACCTCCGGTCTACATCGGCGGCATGCAGGGATTGCCGGGCGGCCGCGAGGAGTTCATCTGGGCATATCCCGGGCTCGGCGTGGCCCAACAATCGGTGTTTGAATATGAGGTCGGCCAGCAGCGCGTGTACCAAATGGCCGGAGTAACACCGACAGAGGTCGACGCGCTCTTCACCTACGACGCGTTCTCGATAGTTGCGTGGATTGCGCTTGAGCGCTTCGGCTTCTGCAAACCAGGGGAAGCGGCGGGCTTCACGCAAGACGGCCGGATCGAAATCGGGGGAGAGCTCCCGATGAACACCAACGGGGGTTTGCTCTCCGAGGCGCACATCATGGGCTGGAATCATCAGGTCGAAATCGTTCGACAGCTACGCGGCGAATGCGGCGCCAGGCAAGTGAAAGATGCCGAGGTCATTCAGTGGGCGAATGCGTATGGCGACTCGCTCATCTATCACAAGTAACGCGAATGAAAGCAGCTGAGTACCAGAAACCGCTTCCGACGATTTCCTCATTGAACCGCCCTTACTGGGAAGGACTCAGACGACGGGAACTGCGGCTGCAAAAGTGCGACGGATGTGGGCTGACCTGGTATCCCCCGGCGCCGCTGTGCCCGGCCTGCTGGTCGCGCAAGTTCACCTGGACGCAGCTCAGCGGCCACGGTCGAATCAGTTCATGGGTGGTGTTTCATCAGGCCTACTTCCGTAGTTTTGAAGCCGACATTCCGTACAACGTCGTGGAAGTTGATCTCGAGGAAGGTCCGCGGGTCCTGGCAAATCTGCTCGGGGCGAAGGGCGAGATCCACTGCGGCATGCCGGTCGAAATAGTATTCGATGATGTGACCGATGAGGTCACGCTCGCGAAGTTCAAGCCCCGCACCGTCTAAGCAGACCGCGAGACTCGTCAGCTTTCCTTATGGGCCCGCCAAGATTGAGGATAGAGCTATGGAGGGCCTTCGCCTGCTTGCCGACCACCGCGGGTAGAGCGCAATCAAGCTGCCCGCTATGATCTAGGGATACGCGAAGCTAATGCGCCACGAGGCGGTCCCGTACAACCTGCCTTACGGGGACCTGCTTACGATCCGGCGGCGGCGGGATGCGACTGTTCGCGCGCTTCGGCTTTCATCGCGGGCATTACTTCCGACGCGAAGAGCCGGAGGCTCCGCTCCGCCTCGTCATAGGGCATCCCCCCGTACTTGAACACCCCCACGAACTCCGATGCGCCCAGTGTGTTTTGAACGTTGCGCAACACCTCGATGCAGCGTTCCGGTGTTCCAATCACCTGGGTGTCCGCGAACATCTCCGGGAAGCCGCCCGCGGACTTTACCACTTGCGCCATCTGCGCGTGATACTCGTAGCCCTTGGCCGCCTTGAAGTGTTCCGGCTCGTGATACTCGTAGTGATTGAGTGCGCTCTCCGCGTAGTTCTTGCTCCACTTGCGCCCGGCTTCCATGGCCTCGCGCTCAGTCCTGGCGCAATAGACCCAACATCCAGCGATCGGCGCCTTGGCTTTGAAACCGGCCCGCTCGCACGACAGCTTGTAGGCGTCGTAGTCCTTGCGATGCTCTTCCCAGGGCTTCTGAGGGATCACGAGCATCCCCATCCCGGCCTTCGCCATGATCTCCCCGGTTTCCGGTGATACGATCGCCCCGTACATCCGGTTCACCAAATCCCTGTCCAGCGGCTGGGGCCGAATACTCATCTCGGGAATCTGGAAAAACTTGCCATTAAAGGAAAAGTGCTTTTGCGAAAGCGCCAGCTTGATGATCTCGGCCGCTTCGGCAAACCGCTCGCGCGCTTCGCTCATCGGCACCCGGAACCCATCGAATTCGATGCGCCCGGCGCCGCGACCGAAACCGAGCGTGAGACTGCGCCCCTGGGCCATGATGTCGAGCATCGAGATTTGTTCGGCGACGCGAACCGGGTCGTGCCACGGAAGTACCACGACCATGGTGCCGAGACCGATGCGTCGGGTGTGCCCGCATAAGTAGGTCAGAAATTGCAGAACGTCGGGCACCATCGTGTACGGCGAGAAATGATGCTCGACGCTCCAGATCGCATCAAAGCCGAGCGGCTCGAATAGTTCCGCGAGCTTCAGATCTTCGAGGAACACCTCGTGGTCCGCCTGCTGCTCATGGAAGTTCTGAACGAAAACGGCTCCGCTGACCTTCATTGGAATCTCCTCGGGCTATGGGGCGACCATCGTAGTTCGGGTCTCTTTCCACAACCTATGCAGCCGTGTCGTACATGCGCCAGGACTCGTTCCCGGCCGGCAATTGAAAGAGCTTGGCCGCGTTCTCTCGCATGATGGCCTGCCGTTGTTCCTCTTGAAGGTGGGCGGTGTGCTCGGCCAGCAATTGCTGCGAGCGAGGCCAGGTTGAATCCGTATGGGGGAAGTCGCTCGCCCACAGGAGCTGCGTGTGTGGCATCTGATGCAGAGAGTTGAAGGCACTCAGATCGTCCTGGAAAGTCATCCAGACATTGTTTTTGATGTACTCGCTGGGCAGCTTGGACAGCCCTTTGATTATTCCACCCTCTGCATTGAATTTCGCGGCGTGGTCCATGCGATACATATAGTGCGGCATCCAGCCGGCATCACCTTCCGCGCAGACCAGTTTCAATTTCGGATGGCGTTCGAACACGCCCCCAAGCACCATCAGACCGACGACATCCTGCACCGCGCGGATGATACCGAGAAAATTGTTCATCTCGTGCCCGCGGTGCGGCATGCCGAGAGCCCCGTCGCGTGAGGTCAGGATATGGAAGCAAATGGGAAGTCCCAGATCGGTCGCGCATTCCCACAGGGCATCATAGTCACGATGGTCATAGTCTTCGTGAATCGGGCGGCCCGACATCATCATGCCGACCATCCCCATTTCCTTCGCGCGGCGAAAATCTTCGATCGCGCTGTCGACGCTCAACACCGCGGTTTGCGCCAATCCTAAAATCCGATTGGGCGCCTCACTACACATCGCTTGTAGCCAGCGATTGTACGCTTTCATGCAGGCGTCCTTGTACTCGGCGTCGCGATGCATACACAGGCCCATTCCGACGGAAGCGTAAACGACCTCGGCCGCGATCCCGTCCTTGTCCATGTATGGCAGCCGCGCGCGCCCCCCATAAGCGCCCTCGCGGACATCCGCAAACTTGAGTCGCTTGGCACGTTCGTTTCGTTCCTTGATGGTGAAGCCGGCGCCATCAATAAAGCCGAGCGCTACCGGTCGCTTCATTCCCGGCACCACGAAAGCCTCGGTGCCGTCAGGCTGCGGAAGGATCCGCGGCGCGTCGTCGCGATACTTCGGGTCGATATAGTCGACATAGCAATTGGGGGGTTCGCATACGTGCCCATCCGATGAAATGATGCCGCGAGGAATCATGCTAAATTCTCCTTCCGACGTGTGCAGGTTCGCTCCGCGTCCGGCGGTGACGACCGCCACGTCGCGACGCCGTCTGTTCCGAACGATCGAGTTTTTAGCAAGTGCCGGCTCACTCCGCCATCTCCCGGAGCGGTCTGAATTGGAGACACAGTAACCCGCCGCTGAATGATCCCGCTTCCTTGACGATCGGAGATCTTCACGGACCCCTAAACTCACCTAACGGCGCGGAAATCCGCAGATTCCAAGGTTACAGGAGTTTTCGCGACCAACCTTGGACTCTTGTGTGACGGGATATCGGCTCTCGGCTAGGGCCGACTCCAAAAACCGAGGCCCACGTCTTTGACGGACTGCTCTTCTGCGGGAACGGACGAAGGCGGTTGGTCCTCGGGTAAGAAACTACCTTCCAAGTACCGAGAGCGCATTGCGCAGGGGCGCGCTGGAGATCTGAATCAATCCGGAGAATGGATGGTCCAGCTCCAGGATCAGAAACAACGCGCCTGCGACCGAGAGCGCGCTGATAAACAGCGTCAGGAACGCGGTCGCGTTGCGCGGCGCGAACAGTCCGAAGCTGACGAAAAGCGTGCTCAGCCAGAAAACCACCACCACCAGGAACGGCGTGGAAATCGAGGATCCGCTCTGTTCGAACAAGAGCCAGCGCATCTGCCCCAAATTGAACGCCATCGACTCGACTTGCGACTTAAGCGCGCGTTGCGAGTCGTTCTGCGGTACCAGTTCCTGGAGCTTGTCGAACAGGATTTCGTTGTGGATCTGCGGGGCGCCCTCGTCTTTGTTCCCCCAAATCCGATCGAGCATTCCTACGACCGAAGCCTTAAGAAGGCCGCGCGCCTCGCCGGTTTCCGGGCCATAGTGGGCCAGCACGCGGTCAACCAGGATGGTGTCGGCAGCCATCTGGGTAAGCTCGCTGCGCCGCGCGTCGTAGGCGCTCTTGGCCGAAGCCACCAGCAAGCCGAGCAGCATCGCTGCCATCGTGCCGATCAGCGCGACGCCCAGCTTGATAAGAATCCTTCGTCTCTGCATCCAGGTGATGCTGGGGAAGGACCCCGCGCAGCCACATGCCGAGCATCGCGCCCCCAAATATGCAGAAGAAAATGATCGCGCTGACTTGGACTGGCTCCACGACTCCTGCCCGGGCAACTCTGTTTTCGCTATTACAAGAATAATAGGTTGTATCGCCCGAAAATCAGTTCAGCTCGGTCAGCAGCGACTTCGCGTCTTTCAGGTCCGGAGTGTCGAAGCCCTCGGTGAAACCGGAGTAAAGGGCCGCCAGCAGTTCGCGCGCCTGGATGATCTCGCCTCGTTTTCTCAAGGTCTTGGCGAGGCTCATCGCGGCGCGCAGCTCCCAGGCCTTGGCTCCGATCTTTTGCGCGACTGCGATTGCCTCGCGGAAGTCCCGTTCCGCTTGTTGCGTGTGACCGAGTCTCCAGTGCAGCTCGCCGCGCAGCCGGATGGTGTCCGGCCTCCAGGAAAGTTCCGCCGGATTCGCTTGCAGAGCCTTCTCGATCGTCGCTAGCGCCTCGGGCACCTTGCCGTCGAGCCACTGCGATACCCCTATCCAGCTCAAATAGAGCGTCATCATGATTCCGGTGCCGGTTTCGGTCAGGTCCCGCAACCCCGCCTCGACTTTCGGCATCCCCTCGGCCGGATTACCGAGCGCAGCCTCCGCGAGGCCGAGAAAGATTCGAGCTCCCGAACCGTACTGCCGATATCCATGCTCGTCCGCGAGGGCCACGGCCGCGCTGGCAGAGGTCTTCGCATCGCCAAATTCTCGCATGAAAAGCTGCAATGCAGCGGCAAGGTACTGCGCGTAAGCCAACTCGAAAGTACTCTTAAGAGCGACCGCGCCCTCGATCGCCTGACGCATTCGATCCCGTGCGAGGTCGGCATTTCCCAACATCCACGCCACGTGACCGGCGACTCCGAACGAGCCCAGAACCGAGGGAACTTCACGCGCCGAGACTTCGAACATCGGGGCGCCGGACCGGAAATGCTTTTCCGCGCCACTCAGATCGCCCCGACAGTAGCATGCCGTAACCTGACAAGCGTAAGCGGACCCCAAAACCGCGGCGCTCCCGTCGCGCTCGGCGAGTTCGAGTATCCGATCCGCCACGGCGCTCGCCGCTGGCAAGTCTCCCTTGGTAATGGCGGTAGCGAACGAGCCAGTCATCTGTAGGACAAGTTGCGCGAGGTCGCCGCTCTTCTCCGCGAGCGCGCGTGCGCGCTCGGCTGCGGCTGCCGCTTCCGCGGCGGCCCATCCCTGGGTGACCTGGAGCACCTGCGCGAAGCGGTTCATCAGAACCCACTCGCGTCCGTCACGCTCGGCTGATTCCGGAAGCGTCTTGAGGATGCCGAGCGCCTGCCGGTACGCATTCTCCGCTTCTTTGAACGCGCGGCGCTCGAACACGGCATCAGCGGCTTTACGCCACGCTGCGATCGCCGGCTCGGTCTCACCGGCCTGGTCCCAATGCCGAGCGATAACCTCGGGATGCTCCTCGGCCTGGGCTGCGAACTTTGTGGTCATCTCTTCGGCGACCCGACGATGCAGCTCTTTGCGCCTGGTCTTGAGCAGTGCCTCGTAGGCCGCGTCCTGGATGAGCCCGTGTTTGAATTGGTAGCTCGCTTCCGGCGCGATGCCGCGCGCGTATATGAGTTCCGCATCAGCGAGCTTTTCCAGGGCGGCTTGCAATTCGCCCTCGGGAATCGCGGCGATCGCCTGCAGCAACTCATAGGAAAAATCGCGGCCGATAACCGACGCGATCTGTGCCACCTCCTTGGCCGGTCCGAGCCGATCCAGACGCGCCGCGAGCGAATCGCGCAAGGTTGCTGGAATCTCGTGCCCCACGGAACGAGCGTGGCCCTCCAGGATCAGGCGGGTCAGCTCTTCCGCAAACAGCGGTACCCCGTCGGTACGTTTCACCACTGCATCGATCAGGTCCTGGGCCAGAGCAGCGCGAGCGACTACCCCGGTCACCATCTCCCGCGTGTGGCGATCGTTCAGACGACTGAGCGTGATTCGCGCGTGATAGGCCCGCAACGGCCACGGTGGATGAAATTCGGGGCGGGCGGTGTACAGCAGCATCAGCGGGGCAGTTGCTGCCTGCTCGACCAGCGTCTGGGTTAGCTCAAGCGTCGAGGGATCGACCCAGTGCAGGTCCTCCATCGCGATCACCACCGGCTGACGGCGCGCCGTGTTGAGCACCCACGCGGTGAGGTTCACGAGCAGTCGTCTGCGCCGCTGGTCGGGGTCCAGCGCGAGGGGCGGGTACTTATCAGGTACCGAAAGGTTGAGCAATTCGGCAATGAGCGGAACCGCCTCCTCGGGCTTCAGCCCCGCGAGTTTCTCGAGTTGTGCGAACCGTTCCTCGGGGCTTTCGTCACCACGCCAACCGAGCCCTTGGGTGAGGATCTGAGTCACCGCGTGAAACGGCGTACCCTGGAAAAGTTGCTCGCCAGCACATTCGATCCACAGGTGGGGATGGTCGGCTATGCGCGCGCGGAATTCCTCGACCAAGCGCGACTTCCCGATTCCCGGTTCGCCCGTAACCAGCACCAGCTGTCCTTCACCCTCGCGTGCCCGCTCCCATCGGTTAGCCAGCAAACGCATTTCCTCCGCTCGGCCAACGAAGGGGGTCAAAGCGCGGACAGCCGCGCCGTGCGTACGCCGGCGTGCGATAGCGGGACGAATCACCCTGTACAGATGTAGTGAATGCTTGACGTCCTTGAGCTGCTGCACGCCACGATCCTCGAACACAAATCGTCCCGGCACGAGCTCATGTACCGCCGCGGTGATCAACACCGAATCGGGTTCAGCGGCCGACTGCACGCGCGAGGCAACGCTGGGTGCATCGCCGAATACACTGGCTTCTGCGCCGCTGGCGTGACCCATCAATACCGAGCCGGTTTCAATTCCGACGCGAACCGCCAGCCGCAGCTGGTGCTCGCGAGCAAGGCGTTCACTCAGTGCCGCGACCTCTTCGATGACTGCGAGGCCCGCGCGAACCGCCCGTTCAGCATCGTCTTCATGTGCTTCCGGCCAACCGAAGTAAACCATCAAAGCATCGCCCAGATGTTTAGCGACGTGACCACCGAGACGAGTAACTGCGTCAGCCGCGCCCCGCTGATACGAGGCGGCGAATTCGCGCCAGTCTTCGAGGTCCAGATGAGACGAGATCTCCGTCGAGTTGACTAAGTCGCAATAAAGAACCGTCAGATGTCGGCGCTCACCCTCGCTTGCCACGGAAGCGGTGGTAGGCGCGACTGGGGCTTGAGTCCCGGCAGAACTGCGTGGCGCGGCTGGGGGCTGTGATCCGCCGCCATCGAGGGAGAGTTTGGCGCCGCAGTTGCCGCAGAATCGCTTGCCGACCGGACTATCGGCGCCACACGCCGGACAGCGAGTGCCAAGCGCCGCGCCGCAATCGGCACAGAACTTCTTGCCTTCGGGGTTTTCTGCATTGCACTTCGAGCAGCGCATTTGGTTTCCCGCTTGGCCAGTATGGTCCAAAATGACCGAATGTTGCGGACCGATCGTCGCGACCTGGGTGCTGAATCCGGGCAGGTCTCTTGGTCTCTTACATCCGCGGGGCTCGGTCAGGTCCCAATCATCAACTCACTATGCAGACGCAAGCGGGTCCGGGTAAATACGACTTTGGTCTCAGAGCCGGGCTCCAACCGGATTTAAACTGCTGATCACACCTTGCGGAGCTCGAAGCAGTTTCTTTAGCTGTGAAGCGGTACGGCCCCATTTAGCTCCGCGAGCAGCGCGGTGGCTTCCTTGAGGTCTGGTGTATCGAAGCCTTCGGTGAAACTCGAATAAAGGGGAGTCAGCAGCTCGCGTGCCTCAAGGATCTCGCCACGCACCCTCAGCATCCGGGCCAGGCTCAAAGCGGCGCGCAACTCCCATGCTCTCGCTCGCATCTTCTGCGCCTGCGAGATGGCCTCGCGAAAGTCGGTCTCTGCGGGTCCTGGTTGATTCAGCTTGAGAAGCAGTTCCCCGCGCAACCTCAGCATCTGAGGGCGAAACACGATTTCCTGGGGATTTACCTGAAGCGCGTCCTGGATTGTGCTGACGGCTTCTGCGATAGCACCGTCGAGAGCCTGGGCTTCCGCCAACAAAGTGAGGATAGTAGTGAGCCCCAGTCGAGCACCAATCCTCCCTATACCTGTTAAGCCCTGGCGGATTTGCGCCACGCCTTCGCGGGTGCTGCCGCGCTTCGCCCGCGCCCAACCGGTCATGACGTGGGCGAGATCGCGGGTATACGAAAAGCCGTGCTCTTCAGAGATGGCTAGCGATTCTGCGCTGGTCTCCTCGACAAGTTGCGGTTCTCCGAGAAACTGACGCAGCCAGCTTTCGAAGAAACGCGCCATGGCGAGATCGTACGGGTTCTGGCTAGTTCGGCCGAAAGCAACCCCTCGAGCAATGGGCTCGAAAGCTGACACGGGATACCCCAAAGTCCATGCATTGATCCCTGCAAAACCCATCACAATCACGAAGGTTCCCGGGAACTGTTTGAACCCTGGGGCCTCTATGAAAGGGTTCAAACGCTCGAAATGCTCCTCAGTGCCGACCAGGTTTCCCAGGTAGTAGCACGTCTCCACGTGCGCCATATGCGCGAATCCAAGATTCACAGGACTCCCTTCGCGCTCGGCCAGTTCGAGCAAATGGTCGGCCAGTGCGGCCGCCCCCAAGTGGTCGCCGGAGTTGTGGACCGATGTCCAGGTCGCGTACACCTGTTGAATTAGTTGCGCGAGGTTGCCCGCCTTCTCTGCCAGGGTGCGCGCCTTTGCAGCCGCGTCGAAGCTTTCAGGGGCAGTGTAACCCCGAGTTGCGAGGAGGACACGATATAGTGCGTTGGTGAGGTCTAATTCATGGGCGTCACGTTCGGGCGATTCGGGCTGCGTGCGAAGCACAGCGAGCGCCTGCTGATAAGATTCCTCCCCCTCTCTGAAGGCGTGCCGTTCTACGGCAGCGTTTGCGGTTTTCTTCCATGCTGCGATCGCGGGTTCCGCGTCACTCGCCTCAGTCCAGTGCCGGGCGATTATTTCGGGATGGTCTTCAGCAATCGCCGCGAATTTTTTGGTGATGGTTTGAGCGACGCGGTGATGGAGCTCTTTGCGCCTGACCTTGAGTAGCCCTTCGTAAGCGACGTCCCGCATCAATCCGTGCTTGAACTGGTAGGTCGCCTCGGGCGGGATGCCCCGCGCATAGATGAGTTCTGCGTCTACCAGTTTCTCCAAAGCAGACTGGAGTCCCTCGCTGCCGGCTGGAGCGACCGCTCCAAGCAGCTCATATGAGAACTCGCGTCCAATCACGGCCGCGATCTGCGCGATTTCTTTCGCGGCTCCGAGCCGGTCCAAACGCGCGGCGAGGGAATCGTGGAGCGTGGCGGGAATGTCGTGCACCACCGAGCGCCCGTCACCCTCCAGGATGAGCCGGGTCAGCTCCTCGGCGAACAACGGCACCCCATCGGTGCGTTGCACCACCGCATCGATGAGGTCGGGCGCCAAGGCGGAGCGCGCCACCACCCCCGCGATCATCTCCCGGGTGTGACGGTTGTTCAGGCGATTAAGGGTAATTTGGGTATGATGCGCACGCATCGGCCACGCCGCGCGGAACTCGGGCCGGGTGGTACTGAGCAGCATTAGTGGCGCGGTCGCGGCCTGCTCGACCAACATCTGTGCAAGCTCCAGGGTGGACGGGTCGACCCAGTGCAGATCCTCCATCGTCATCACTACCGGCTGCACCCGGGCCAAGTTGAGGACCCAAGCGGAGAGGTTGGCGAGCAGCCGCTTGCGCCGTTGGTCGGGTGCGAACATCAGCGGGGGGTACTGGTCCGGGCTCGGCAGATTGAGCAACTCGGCGATGAGCGGCACCGCTTCGCCGAGCTTCAGCCCCGCCCCCTCCAGCCGGCGCTCGAGTTGGGCGACGCGCTCCGCGGGACTTTCGTCGCCGCGCCAGCCCAGGGCCTGCTCGAGTATCTCGGTCACCGCGTGAAACGGGGTGTTCTGGGAGAACTGCTCGCCAGCGCCTTCGATCCAGAGGTGCGGTTCATCTCTGATCTGCGCGCGGAACTCTTCGACCAGACGCGACTTGCCGATACCCGGCTCCCCCATCACCAGCACCAGCTGGCCCTGACCCTCGCGCGCCCGCTCCCAGCGACTTAAGAGCAGGTGGAGGTCATCTTCGCGTCCCACGAAGGGCGTCAGGCTGCGGCCCGCAGCCCGCTGCGTGCCTCGGCCCACCACCATGGGCTGGACCACCCGATAGAGCTTAAGCGGATGCACCATGCCCTTAAGCTCCTGGGCACCGCGATCCTCGACTATGAACAGGCCCGCCACCAGCTCCTGCACCGCGGCGGTAATCACCACCGAGTCGGGTTGCGCGGCCGACTGCACCCGCGAGGCGACGTTGGGCGCATCGCCGAAAACATCGACCCCCTCACCGCCGCCCTGGCCCATGACCACCGAGCCGGTCTCGATTCCGACCCGCACCGCCAACTTCACCCGGTGCTCAGTGGCCAACCGTCCGTTCAGCGCCGCGACCTCGTCGACCACCGCCAGCCCGGCGCGCACCGCGCGCTCGGCATCGTCCTCGTGCGCCTGCGGCCAGCCGAAGTACACCATCAGGCCATCGCCCAGATACTTGGCGAC